>JBCAXI010000118.1:0-7917 GCA_038534175.1 Planctomycetota bacterium
ATCGTCGGCAGGTACGCGTTCGAGCGATACGTCGGCAAGAAGCACGGCCGACTCACCGATGCGGCACGCGCCTATCGCGACATGCTCCCCGAGCGAATCGTCCTGCCGCACCCTTCGCCGCGCAACAACATTTGGCTTAAGACGAATCCGTGGTTTGAACGCGAAGTGCTCGTCGTACTTCGCGCACGTGTGCGGGCATTACTTCGTACCGCTCACGACTGACATCATCTGTGCACACGAAAGGACTTATCACATGAAGCTTCAATTCGTCACCAAGGACATGCACGCCTTGCTCGACTACCCCGTCGCGTTGGCACTGCTCGGCGCGCCGTTCCTTCTTGGTCTCGGCGAATCATCGCCCGCGGCAAAGTGGCTCTCGGTCGGCACGGGAGCCGCCGCGCTCGTCCTGACCATCTTCACCAACCACAAGCTCGGCATCGTGAGAGTGCTGCCCTATTGGTTCCATGTACTCATCGACGGGCTTGTGGGCATCACGTTCGTGATCGCTCCGTTCGTGCTCGGGTTCAAGGGCCTCGACGCGTGGTTCTACTGGGCGAATGCCGCCGCTGTGCTCACCGTCGTCAGCCTGAGTAGACCGGGCTCTTTGTCCACAACAGACAGAAGAGCAGCCGCCGTCGCTTGATGTCCGGCGTGCCAGCACAGCCGCGTTAGACGAAGAGGACGTGTCTGAACGACACGCAGACCCGTCAGGGATCGGCACTTGCCGATCCCTGGTTGTCGTCAAAATCGGGGTGAGAGGATTCGAACCTCCGACCTTCTCGTCCCGAACGAGACGCGCTACCAAGCTGCGCTACACCCCGTCTCACGCCGGTCAATGCCGACGCTCACGGCCGCAATGGTAGCCCCCTCCGGGCGCCAGGCCAATCCCAGCCCCCCCACGAGAGACCGGGCGGCCCGAACCTCGGCTCAGTTCCGGATCACCGGCCTCTGGGGCTCGTTGGTGTACACGTTATCTGAGTCCTGCTCGCGGAACGCTTCTTCGGGCTCGCCAACGTCTTTGTAGAATCCAACACGACCATTCTCGCCAGCCGAGTAGAAGTACGGCTGGTCGCCCCGACAGATACCGCCATCCGAATCCGCGGAGAGCGAGAATGGCTCGGTCTTGATCGTGATCTCGGTCGAACGGTTATTGCGACGCAACTCGTCGATCGACCACTCGTCTCGAAGCTGGATCTTGCCGTCAAAGACGTCGTCGCCGGAGGCCGTGGCACGCGGGAGCTCGAACGTCGCCTCGTCGTCCACGTCGAGCTGTCCAAATTGCACGCCATCGAACGCCGGATGCACGTAACGGATCGGATTGCCCCAGCCATCAAAGATCGTGACGAGTTCGGGCTGCAGGTCCCAATCGGGCGAGCCGCCGGTCTCGGCCCCATCGGGATCGAAGATCTGCACGAGCTCCGGATCCAATGATTGGACCGCGGTGTTCACAGACTCGACCTCTCGCGTCTGAAGCAAGAACAGCCCCACAGAATTCATCACCGCTGGGGGAACATCCGGACGCATGTCGAGCACGTTTCGTGCATCGGCGATGGGGATGTATCGACGCTCACCGCCGCCGCCCATCCGAGGATCCAACATCGACTCGCGTGGCTTGCGGCCCGTCTCGTTCATGTACGCCGTCAGCATCGTGTCCAGCACACCCAGCGTCGCCTCGGTCCGCGTCGCCTTCCCGCTCGAGACCACGCTCGACCCAAGCTGCACCGCGATCAGCAACAGGATCGCCACGATCGCGATCACCACGAGGAGCTCGATGAGCGTGAAGCCGCGGGCACGCGCGGCGAGTCGCTTCGGTTTCATGTCCGTTCTCCCACGGGCCGGGGGCGTGCGTCGGCCGTCGCGCCGCTGAGCCTAACCAGCCGGCGCCCAGCCAGCCGCGGCCGGACGCTCGGTCCATGTCTCTACGCGGCCCATCGCGGGCAGATCCCGCCCTACCGCTTGCGGGCACGCCCCTTGTCCGCGTCCCGGGCCGCCCGGGCCGCCTCGAGCTGTGACTCGGCGTTCGGGCCGGTCTCGTCGGACGACTCCCCATTCGTCCGCTGCGGCTGAGCGGCTGGCGAGGGCTCCGACGGAGTGATCCCCGGGCCCATGATCATCCCGCCGACCGGCGCCGCGGCGGGCGCGGCCTGCCGCGCCTGGGGCCTCGGCGCCGCCGGCGCCTGCGGCTGGGCTGGACCGGTCGACATCCGGGCCTTCAACGCCACATCGGTCACGCGCTCGCGGATCCGCCCCATCATCTCATTGAACAGCCGCGAGCCCTCCTTCTTGAATGCGATCCGCGGGTCCTGCTGGCTGAACGCACGGAAGCCGATCGCGTCCCGCAGCTGGTCCATCTCATAGAGGTGATCCTTCCACGAGGTATCGAACACGTCGAGCAGCACCGCACGCTCGAGCGTGAGCAGCTCGAACCGCAGCACGTTCTCAACGTGGGCCCGCACCGCGTGCTCACGCTCCTCACCCTCCATGTACCGCATCCGATCCGGCATCGGCGAGTCGAGCCGATCGCGCATCCACGCATCGAGCGACTCGTGATCGTCCTTGGTCAACGCCTCTTCGATCGCCACGCCCAGCTCGTCAGACTCCACGAACGCCCGCGATTGCTCGACCAACTGCTCGCGCACCTTCGCCGGCGGCGTCTTCTTGATCGTCTCCTCCTCCAGCTCAAGACCAAACTTGCGCTTCGTCCAGTTCACGAGCTGCGCCATCGCCATCTGCGGGTCCTGACGCATCTGCTGCATCGTCATGTCGAGCGCGAAATCGACGGGATACTCGATCTCTCGCTTGTCGTACTGCTCGCGCACCTTGTCAACGATGAATCCCGCGACGTCGCCATCCTTGCTCGGATCGTCCGCGGCCTCCTTCGCGTCGAGCACGTCCTGCACCGTCAGCCGAACGTCGAACTTTCGCTCCGCCCACGACGCGAGCTGCCTGGCGCCGTAGTGCTCCTCGAGGTACTTGGCGATTCCCGAGAGATCGGCCTCATCGATCTGCGCCTCGGCCGCCTCCTCGAGCCGGTTCTGCACCGCCCGCCGCTCGCTGGCACCGCCCTCGCGCAGCTCCGCCGCGTCGATGTCGATGCCGAAGCGAGTCTTGGCCCACGAGATCAGCCCCGCCGAGTCAAACTCAACCGAGACCTCCGAGCCCTCCATCGCCATGTACTCGCCGAGCGTGACGCCGATGTCCTGCCGGGCGTCCTGCTTCGCTTCTTTACGCACGATGTCCTCGATCTCGTCGAGCTCGCGGTTGCGTAGGCGATCCGGAATGATCGAGCAGTCGAGCTTCTCTTTCGCGAAGTCCGCGGCGCACATCGCCGGGTAGTCCGCGTCGAGATACTCGCCCACCGCCTCATCGACAGCGCCCTCGATGTACCCAAACACCAGCCCACGCACGTCGCGCCCATCGAGCACGCGCTGGCGCGTCCCGTAGAACGACTGCCGCTGGTGCTCCATGACCTCGTCGTACTCGAGGATGTTCTTTCGAACCTGGAAGTTGCGCTCCTCGACCTTCTTCTGAGCCCCCTCGATGCGCTTGCTGAGCATCGGGTGCTCGATCGCGTCACCCTCTTTCATGCCCACGCGCGACAGGATCTTCATCATGGTCTCGCCCGCGAACATCCGCATGAGGTCGTCCTCGAAACTCACGAAGAAGCGGCTCGAGCCGTTGTCGCCCTGGCGGCCTGAGCGACCACGCAACTGGTTGTCGATGCGTCGCGCCTCGTGCCGCTCCGTGCCGATCACGTGCAGCCCGCCCATGTCCTCGATCGACCCGAACCAGCGGATCCGGTGCAGCAAGAACCGCCCGTTGCCATCGAGCTCGGCCCGCAGCTCCTCGGCCGACGCCGAGTCGAGCTGCTTGTCACCCAGCCACGTGTTCGCGTGCGCCCATGCGCGAAGCAGCCGCATCTCCAGCTCGCCGAAGTCCATCGACTCGGCCTCACGCTTGTTCACACCCTCGAGGTATTGCGGCGCCACCTTGCGGTACACATTCTCACGCAGCTCTTCCTCCGTCGAATCGACCGAGAGACCGCGCGACGCGACCCCACGACGCAGCCAATGTTCCATCAGCGCCTCGCGCGACACCGCGCCGAGCTTGATGTCCGTGCCGCGTCCGGCCATGTTCGTCGCGATCATCACCGCGCCGAGCTGGCCCGCGTCCTCGACGACGTTGGCCTCCTTCTCGTGCTGCTTGGCGTTGAGCACCGAGTGCTGGATCTGGTGCTTGCGGCTCAGAAGCCGCGCGATCGTCTCGCTCTTCTCCACGCTCGTCGTGCCGACCAGGATCGGTCGCCCCACGTCGTGGAAAGACTTGATCTCCTCCACGATCGAGTCCATCTTGTCCTTCTCGCGCAAGAAGATCAGGTCGTCGTAGTCGTTTCGCGCGATCGGCTTGTTCGTCGGAATCGCCACAACGTCAAGCGTGTAGATGTCGTGGAACTCCTGCGCCTCCGTGTCCGCCGTGCCCGTCATGCCAGCCAGACGCTTGTACATCTTGAAGTAATTCTGGATCGTGATAGTCGCGACCGTCTGCGTCTCCTGCTTGATCGGCACCCGCTCCTTGGCCTCCACTGCCTGGTGCAGGCCGTCCGACCACTGGCGGCCGATCATGGGTCGCCCGGTGTTCGTGTCCACGATTACCACGCCCGGCTCGGTCCGCCCGGTCATCTGATCGGGAAGGTCCATCACGATGTAGTCCTTGTCGCGCGTGTACACCGCGTAGCCCCGCAGCGACTGCTCAAGCAGGTGCGGGATATCGATGTTCTCGCCCACGTAGAACGAGCCCACGCCCGCCTTCCGCTGCGCCTCGGCGATGCCCTCGTGGGTCAGGTGCGCCTGCTTGCGCTCCAGCTCCACCTCGTAGTACTGCCGATACTGATCACGCTCCCGCTCGAGCTCGGGCAGCTCCTTCTTCGCCGCCGCCAGCTTCTTCTGCATCTCAGGCACCGACGACTTATCCCGAGTCTGTCGGATATCGCCCTCGAGACCCTTAATCGTCTCTTTGCAACGCATCACCCGCGCGTCGGCCTCGGACCACGGCTTCTGACGCTCCACCAGATACTGCGCCAGCTCGTCGGCCAGCTCGTACCGCGGGCGGTGCTCGTGCGCCAAGCCCGAGATGATCAGCGGCGTCCGCGCCTCGTCGATCAGCGTCGAGTCGACCTCGTCCACGATCGCGAACTGGCGGTGCTTCTGCACCTGCTGGTCCGCCGAGCGCTTCATGTTGTCGCGCAAGTAATCAAAGCCAAACTCGCTCGTCGTGCCGTACACCACGTCGCAGCGGTACATCTGCCGCTTCACCGGCTCCGGCTGCGTGTGCTGCGGGTGGATCGCACCCACCGTCAGACCCAACGCGTGGAAGAACGGGAACGTCCAGTCCCGGTCGCGCTGCACGAGGTAGTCGTTCACCGTCACCACATGCACCTGCTGACGCTGCACGCACGCCAAGTAGCACGCCAGCGGGCCCACGATTGTCTTGCCCTCGCCCGTCTTCATCTCTGCGATCTTGCCCTGGCTCAGCACCATGCCGCCGATCAGCTGCACGTCGAACGGCCTCGCCCGGAACGGCGGGCGACTCTCCGGATACAGCTCGCGTACCGCCTCGTAGATCTCGTTAGGAATATCCACCTGACGCCAGCCGGGGATCGCCTCGGTGCACCCCAGCAGCGGGCCATCGGGCGCCGCAGGCTCGGTCGCGTCCATGGTCGCCCGCGTCGCGTCGTACATCGCGCGCACCGACTCGGGCAGCCGCGACGCGTCGAACCCGCGCTCCGGATTGAAGATCTCTCGGATGCCCACCGCGCGGTCCATCGCCTCGCGAGCGACGGCGAACGCCGGCACGAGCAGGTCCTCGGTCTTGTCACCCTCGTCGTGGCGATCGCGCAGCTCGATGAGCTTGCCGCGCAGCTGCGCGTCGCTCAACGCCCGCATCTCCGGCTCGAGCGCTCCGATCGCCTCCACACGCTGCGTGTATCGCTTCACGAACCGCTCGTTGCGCGTCCCCAAAATCTTGTTCAGAACCGGGCCAATGACGGGAATGTCCTGGTGGGCCATAGCGGGCTCCCCTATGCCGCAGACATCGCCGCGGCCTTCGTTGCATCGCCAACGCCGACCCAGCCGCACGCCCCGATGGGGCCAGGCGTCGGCGGGCCACGCGCTCGCGCGTGTGTGCTCTCAGTTTCGATTCGTGGTCAGAAGAAGAAGAAAGACGATCACCGAGCTAGACAGTCGCGGGCGGCGCCAACGCGCCCTCGCCCCGACGCACACGCTCGCCCGCGCCGATCCCATGGCCAACGTCGGCACGCCCGAATCCGGACGTCTCAACCGCCGCCTGCTCCCGCTTGGTCGAATCCGAAGCAATCGGTGCCCGCGCCGACGCGATCGACGCCACTGCGACCCGAACGCACTCGACGCCGGTCCGCAAGGACATCGGTGTCGACGACGCGAACCGAACAGCATCCGATCGATCAAGGCCGAGCGTCAGCTGCAGCATCGCCGCCATCACGACGATCGACGCCATCGCGGGCGCGGCTCGTCGCGGATCGGGGTTGTGGGCGCCTGCGTGGCTCACGGGTTCCTCTTTGGTTCTCCGACCCTGCAAGTATCGACCCCCCGCCCCCGCTTGGCAAAGAGAACCCGAAGCAAGTCGACCGTGACGTTGAATTCTGACGGCCCGCCTCGGCCGGGGCCGATAACCGCGAGGAATCGGATGTCGGATCGGAAGGGGGTCGGGTGGGCGTCCACCCGCAGTCCGGTACCGTGGCGTCGTGAGCGACGCCGAGCCCCATTCCACGAACCGCGAGCGCCCTTCGGCGCCGCACCGCGACGAGGACCAGCCCATGCTCGCCGTTCGCCAGGCGCTCCCCGCCACACGCCAGTCCCTCACCCACAAGTTCGCCGTCGGCGGGCACGAGGGCTACCTCACCGTCGGGCTGTACCCCGACGGGCGGCCCGGCGAGATCTTCATCAAAATCAGCAAAGAGGGCTCGGCGATCAGCGGCTTCTGCCAGGCGTTCTGCCGCGCTTTCTCCCTCGCGATGCAATTCGGCCTGACCGTCGAGGAAGCCGTGGTCCGCTTCAAGGGCATGCGCTTCGAGCCCATGGGCGTGACCAGCAACCCCGACATTCCCGAGGCCCAATCGATCGTCGACTACGTCGCCCGCTACATGGAGATCGAGTTCGCCGAGCCCGAGTCCCTGAAACGACGCTGATCCCTACGTCGCCCGACTTCAGGTGGCATGATTTCTCGTTGGCATGGCTTCTTGGTGGCATGGCTCTCCGAGCCATGTCTTCCAGAACCTCTACCAAATCAACTCGGATCAACGCCCCACAAGATTCGGCGGCGTCGCACCCCGCAGAATCGCACGCGCGTTCTCCCCCACCATCGCGGTCATCATCTCGCGGTACCGAACCTCTGCACTCCCGATGTGCGGCGTCAGCACCACATTGTCCAACGCCGCCAGTCCGGGTGTCAGCTCCGGCTCGTGCTCATACACGTCTAACCCCGCCCCATAGATCCGCCGCTCGCGCAGCGCCGCCACCAGCGCCGACTCGTCCACCGTCGGACCCCGCGAAGTGTTTATCAGGATCGCGCTTGGCTTCATCAGACCAATCCGCCGCGCGTCGATGAGATGCCGCGTCTCAGGCGTCAGCGGCGTATGCACGCTCACCACGTCCGCCAGCTCCAACCCCTTGTCGAGCGCCACACGCCGCGCCGCCAACGGCGCCAGCTCGAAGTCCCAGTGACGCGATCGCGCGACGTACAGCACACGCATCCCGAACCCCAACGCACGCTGCGCGGTCGCGAAGCCAATCCGCCCGGCACCCACGATCAGCAGCGTCCGTCCCGTCAGATCGGCGCCCATCCACTCGCCCATGCCCAGTGGGCCGCCGGCGCTAAACCCGC
>JBCAXI010000119.1:0-7911 GCA_038534175.1 Planctomycetota bacterium
TGTTCCACTCGCGACACAGCTCGCTGATCAGGCCGATGCACTGCCCGTGGACGCATGGCTTCCTCAGGCGTCTGCGGACGAGCTCGTTGCGTCCTTCCGGCCCGCGGACAGGCAGAGTCCTCCCCGCGGGGCCATCACGCGCCACTTCGGCGCCGGACACACCGACAATGATCTCGTGGTCCATGCGGTGCGTATGAACGTGGTCCACACCGGCGACCTCATCTTCAACGGCCTCCACCCCTTCTTTGACCAGAACGCTGGCGTCACCAGCCTCGGATGGATCAACAGCCTCAACGAGATCGAGAAGCTCTGCGACGAAGAGACCATCGTCGTGCCCGGCCATGGTCCCGTCGGCGACAAATCGATCGTTGTCGAGATGCGTCGCTACATCGAGCAGTTGCGCGCATCGGTCAAGACCGACATCGGCAACGGCGTCTCCAAGGAGGACGCGCAGGCCAAGACTTACGACTTCATGGAGGGGCTGAAGTTTGGCCAACTCCGCCCGATCGCGATCGGCGCGGTGTACGACGAACTCACTTCAGAGTGATCAGACCGCCGCAGGCGACTTGGCCGAAACGGTTAACTCCGCCGGTCCCCCCAGCGCGGCGGACTCCTGTTCGACAAGCACAGCCTTGAGCCGCTGGGCGCGGTGCTCAGACCAGTCCGTGACCGCCAGGTCGGGGCTTTCGGTGCCGTCGTGGATGTTGAGCAGGTCGTAGACGTTGTTGCGTTGCGCGGGAATGAACCCAGCGCCACGAATCAGGCGGCAGAGCACGGCCTCGTCTAGGCAGTACGTCGTGCCGGCCGAGGAGACCACGTTCTCCTCCATCATCACGCTGCCCATGTCGCTGGCGCCGAACATGAGCGCGACCTGCCCGATGTGCGGGCCCATGGTCACCCAACTGGCGCCGATGGAGTAGACGTTGTCGATCATCAGGCGGCTAAGCGCCTGCGTCCGCAGGTAGTCCGTGGCGCTCGACATTCGCACACGCCGGCCGAACTCCGGATGTGTGGAACGGTCGCCGTCGCCGGTCAAGTTCGCCACGACATCGCCCGGGAAGTCGCCGGTGTCCTCGAGACGAGCGCCCCAGTCCTTCACGCGACCCAGCGGCGTGTTCTCGCGCTGGAAAGGCCACGAGATGAATGCCTTGTAGTGTCCCCACGTGCGGTCAAAGGCGCTGGCCCGGGCGATCCCCGGATGGTCGCCCTGGGCCAACGCGTAATCCTGCCACTGCCGGACCATCGCCATGTGGTGCACGCGGTCCGCATACCCCTCGATGTGCCCGAACATCATCGTCGCGCTCGTGAACATCCCCAGCGACTGCGCGGCGTACATGCTCGTGAGCCATGCTTCCGCATCGCACTTGCCCAGCCCGATCTTGCGACGCACCGGGCCGGCAAAGATCTCGCCCCCACCCCCAGGCAGTGAGTCGAGCCCCGCGTCCTGCAGCTTGGCGAGCACCCAGCGGCACTTGGCGAACAGCGTGTCGCCGGGAGGATCAAAGAAGTCCACAAACTCGATCAGCTCGGGCGGGCTGAACGCGTGCACGTGCACCTGCGGGAACGCTTCCTTGATGCCGCTGAGCAGGTCGAGGTACCAGTCGAGCGGTAGCTCGGGGTTCATGCCGCCCTGCATCAGAATCTGTGTCCCGCCGATCGCGACCAACTCGCCGATCTTCTCGTGGATCTGCTCGGGCTCGAGCGTGTACGAGTCGTGATCGGTCGCGTCGCGGCGGAACGCGCAGAAGGTGCACCGCGCCGTGCAGATGTTCGTGTAGTTGATGTTGCGGTCGATGACGTACGTGCGGAATGTGTCGCCGTGCATCACACGGCACCGCGCGTCGGCCAGACGCCCCAACTCGTGCAGCGGAAGCTTGTTGAACAGATCCAACGCCTGGGCCGAGGAGAGCCGAAGCTCACCAGCAACCACGGCTCTGAGGAGCCCCGGATCGAGAGCGTCTAACTCGGGGCGTTGGGACGCGGGTTGGTAGATCGTGGCGGTCATCAAATGGACAATCGTTCGTCGGCCTTCGTTCGTTTCAGAAATCTCTGAAAGAACTATACACACCGACTTTCAGGCTCGCCAGGCCGGTTTCAGGCCCCATAACGCCTACCCGCGGGGGTGGAATTGCTTGTGCACGGACCTCAGGCGGCTTGCGTCCACGTGGGTGTAGATCTGCGTCGTCGCGATGTCCGCGTGCCCGAGCAATTCCTGCACCACCCGGAGGTCGGCGCCGCCGGAGAGCAGGTGGGTCGCGAACGAGTGCCGAAGCACGTGGGGGTGCACGCCCTCCAGACCGGCCGTCGCGGCGTGCTTTTTCACGATCTGCCAGACCGCCACGCGCTCCAGAGGCCTCCCGGTTCTCGAGAGCAGCAGCCGACCCTGATCGCGCGCGTCGCCGCGAACAAGGATCGCGCGGGCGTCTTGCAGATAGGCGTCGAGGGCTTGCTGGGCGGGGGCGCCCATCGGGACGAGACGCTGCTTGTTGCCCTTGCCGGTGACACGAACCACGCCGATGTCGTGGAGCACGTCATCCATGCCCATCGCGCCCACCTCGCTGGCACGCAGGCCCGAGGCGTACATCAACTCGAGCATGGCCCGGTCGCGGAGGTGGAGCACCGAGTCGGCGGCGCTGGCGGCCCGCTGCGGCGGCACCGGGGCACCCAATAGACGACGCACCTGGTTCGGCGAGAGCACGCCCGGCAGCTTCTTCCATCGTGTCGGACGCTCGAGCAACTCGGCTGGGTTGGTTTCCGCGAGCTCACGCGCCGCGAGCCATCGACCGAACACGCGCAGCGTCGCCAGATGGCGCGAGACCGACGCCGGCGCCAGCCCCCGATCCGCCTTGAGCGACGCGAGGTGGTCGGCGAGCTGGCGCGGCGTCAGCTCGCGCGGCGACGTCACCCCTTCGCACGCCTCGGAGCCGAACAGATCGCGCAGGTCCCGCTCGTACGCCTCGATGCTCGCCGGCGCCAGCCCGCACTCCACCCGCAGATAGCCCACGAACGAGGCGAGTGCCTTGCCCAGGCGTGGTGGGAGGGTCTCGCGGTCGCGCATCGCCATCCCGTTGCATCGGCCCAGCGGGGCCGGCGCGGTGCAAAACGAAAGAGGGCCCCGGCGAACCGGGGCCCTCAGTGAGCTTTCGTTGGTCAGATCAGGCTTAGCCGAGAAGCTGGAGGACGTTCTGCGGCTGGTTGTTGGCCAGGGCGAGCGTGTTCGTCGCGGCCGACACGAGGATCTGGTTGCGGGTCAGGTTGGCCGTCTCGCTGGCGAAGTCGGCATCGCGGATGATCGACTGAGCCGCCGAGGTGTTCTCGACCGCGATGCTCAGGCTGTTGATGGTCGCGGCGATGGTGTTCCGCTGGAAGGCGCCAAGGCGGCCTCGTGTTGCGGAGACCTCGTTGAGGGCCGAGGAGACGACCTCCTGTGCCTTGGTGAGGTCGCCATCGATGGCGTTGAGGGCGTTGCCGCCGGCGAGATCATCCAGGAAGAAGTTCGAGGTGCCGTCGTTGTACCGACCCAGCTTGCGGGCCGCGACGTCGGCGATACCGATCGCGACCTCGCCGTTGATGTCGACGTCGCCGTCGAGCATGAATGAGGCGCCGCCGCCGGAGATGTTGAAGGCCGTGAAGCCCGCGGGCGTCTGGGCGGCGGCGGTCGTCAGCTCGAGCTTCACATTCAGGAAGTCGCTGTTGACGTTGATGACCTTGCCGTTGGAAGTCGCGCTGATGCCGTTGATCGAGGCGACGACATCCTGGCCGAGATCCTGGATGCCGTTGGATGCGCCGCTGCTGTTGAAGAGCACGCGGGTCGTGGTGTCGACGGTGTTGTTGTCGCCGCTGTCGTAGTTTGAGACGCCGGTGCCCGTGGCGGTCAGGCCGCCATCATCGATCACGCGGACGGACACGAAGTCGCTGGTGCCGAAGTCCTCGGAGTAGAGACGGATCTCCTCGTTGGAACCCGCGGCGGAGGCCACGACGCCGGTCACGTCGGTGAAGGCGTTGATCGCCGCGACCACGTCGGTCACACCCGTGCCCGAGGAGAACGAGAACTCGCGAGCGCCGTTGGCACCCTCGACCTCGAACGTGAACTTGGCGTTCGTGCTGGAGAGGTCGAGGCTGGTGCCGCCGAAGTCGAGGTTCAGCGCGCCCTGCTGGGCCGAGGCGGTGACGACGACGTCGACATCGAGGGAGGCGCCGTCAAACTTGGCGCCGTTGACCGCGAAGTCGGCGACCTGCGCGCCCACGCTAGAGGTGTCGTAGTCGAAGTTGCCGTTGAGCAGCTTGATGCCTTGGAAGCTCGTGGACGAGCTGATGCGGTCGACGGTCTGGAGGATGGAGTCGATCTGGAGCTGGTTCGCCTCCTTCTCCTCGAGGGAGAGTCCGGCGGACGACGCGTTCGTCGTGAGCAGACCCTGCAGCTCGGTGAGAAGGTTGGAGACCTCCTGCAAGCCGCCCTCCGCGGTGTTGACCACCTGGTCGGCACGCTCGGCGTTGCTGATGGCGGCGTTGGTGCCGCTCAGCTCCGAGCGAAGGTTCTCACTGGCAATCAGACCGGCCGGGTCATCCTTGGCGCGGCTGATGCGAAGACCTGTGCTGAGTCGCTCGAGCGAGCGGCTAAGGTCAAAGTTGTTCTGCCCGAGCACACGCTGGGCGATCAAGGCCTGAACGTTCGTGTTGATCCGGCTCATGCGGAACCTCCGTGCTGCGATTCGGCGTGTGTACGCCAGGGGCTTGATGGCGACTCGGTGAGCGTCCGTTGCTCTCGAGCCTGGCGGGCTCTCCGCCGTTCCCGCCTCTCGACGGGCCACTCTGTGTGCCGCCGGTCTGCCCCGCGGCCGTTCAGACGATCGGCCGCTCGAAGACGCGGGTTGAGCCCCGGAGTGTTCACGGGCCAGAAGAGACCCCGGATTCTGCGAGAACTCCCCGCACAGCCCGCACGCTCGGCCCACATTGGGGGGCTCACCGCGCTGAGCGCGCAAAGAAAGCGCCCCGCGAGGGCGGGGCGCTGCATGGCGAGACGCGAGTTGCGAGCGGCTATCGGACCTTGGCGTCAGCCCAGAAGCTGCAGCACCTGCTGCGACTGCTGGTTCGCCAGCCCGAGGATCTGCGTCGTGGAGTTCGTGAGGATCTGTGCCCGCGTCAGTTCGGACGTCTCGCGGGCGAAATCGGCGTCGCGGATGTTCGAGGCCGACGACGACAGGTTCTCGAACGAGGTCTGCAGCGATCGGACGTTGGTCTGGAGCACGTTGCGTTCGAACGCGCCCAATCGCCCTCGGAGCTGGGAGACCTCATCGATCGCGTTGCCGAGGATCTGGCTGGCGGGCTCGAAGTTGCCCTCCGTGTTGCTCTCCTCGAGCGAGTTGCCCCCGCCGGTCTTGAGCGAGGAGAGGAACTCCAGCGAGTCGCCTATGAGCGTGCCCCCGAGGGTCGACGCCGCGACGGATTGCACGCCGATGTTGACCTGCTGCTGGGCGGTGACGTCGGGCCCAAGCTGGAAGAGGGCGCCGCCGCCGGTGATCGAGAAGCTGGACATGGTGTTGCCCGGGGCACCGGCGAGCGTCGCGAGGTCCTCATCGAGCATGATGTCGACGCTGAGCGATGGGCTGGCGAGGCTGACGCTGAGCCCGTTGCCGCGACCGAGCGAGCCGTTGATGAGCGCTTGCACGTCTCGCCCGTTGTCCCGCTTGGCCGACGCTACCTCGGCGGCCATCACGCCGGCCCAGAACGCGCCCGGGTTGTCGGGGATGGGCTGGTCGTCGTTGAACTTGACCAGCTCGAACCAATCGCCCGTCTCCGGTCCGCCGATGCGCTCGACCGACACAAACGCGTCGGAGCCGAACTCGGCGGCCTGGAACACCACGCCCGACGTGGGATCACCGTTGATGAGCGCCGCCTCAACACCTGAGAACGACGTCTGCTTGTTGACCGCGTTGACGAGCTCGGTGAGGCTCGTGCCCGAGGCGATGTCGATCTCGACCACGCCCTTCTCGCCGGTGATGCGGAGCGTGCTGCTCGAGGCCACCACGCCATAGGTCGTGCCTCCGTCGGCCGTTCCCAACAAGCCCGACAGGAAGAGCGCGCCCTGCTGTGCCGAGGCGACCACGTCGACCTGCACGTCGAGCGTGTTGGCGTTGAGGAAGCTGGCGCCTCGTACCGTGGCACGGCTGATCGCCGAGGCCGCCACGCCCGAGAGCGTGTAGTCGAGCGAGCCGTTGAGCAGCTTGAGCCCGCCGAAGGTGGCGGTGTTCGAGATGCGTGTGATGGAGTCGATCGCCGAGTCGATCTGGAGTTGGTTGGCCTCGATCTCCTCATCGGAGAAGGCGCCGGTGTTGGCTCCCTCGACGACGAGTGCTCGGATCGAGTTCAGCAGGTCGTTGACCTCGGCGAGCGCGCCCTCCGTGGTCGCGATCACGCTGGACGCCCGGTCGGCGTTGCGGATGCCCTGCTGCACGCCCTCAAGGTCCGAGCGCAAGCGCTCAGACACGATCAGTCCGGCTGGATCGTCGGCGCCGCGGTTGATGCGCAGCCCCGTCGAAAGCCTTTGGAGCCGAACCTCGAGGTCCTGGTTCGCCCGCCCGAGGTTGGCTCGGGCGATCAGGCTCGGGATGTTCGAGTTGATCCTCGACATGACAATCCTCCTTGATTGTCTTCGCGGCACCCTCGTGCTCGGGGTGCCCGGTTAGAGCGGTCCATCCGCTCGTGCGTGGGTCAGGGTCTGCGGTTGATCAGGGTCGCGTGGTCAGTGTGGTTCGTGCTCGGCGCGACGACTTGTCGGCGTCATCGCCCCGCGGCCTTGGCGGGGTCGGATCGCGCGATCGCCGGGGGTGGCGCGGGCGCGCCGTTCGACTCCGGGCGCGTCGCCGGTCGGCTCGCCGGGATCGGGGCCGCGGGCGTCGGCCTCGCGGCCAACTCGCCCGCCCTCGTCCGGCTCGATCGCGTCTGCGACTTGGCCGGTCCCGGGCTGATCGCCGCGGCGATCGGCGCTAGATCTCGTCCCGAGATCCGTGAGGCCTCGGTGTTCTCTCGACGGATCGCCTCGTACACCTCCTTGCGGTGCACGGCGATTCGAGTGGGTGCGTTGATCCCGAGACGCACCTTGTCGCCTCGGATGTCGACGATCGTGATCTCGATCTCGTCGCCGATCATGATTGTCTCGTCGCGTTGCCTGGAGAGGACCAGCATGGTCTCGGCTCCCTTGACTCTCTCGCCGGCGCGTCCGTGTGCGGGCGAGAGCTGGCTGGGTGCTGCGTGGCTCGCGGCGTCGGTGTCGTGGAAACAACGCCGACGCTTCGTGTGGCGCCCGCGTGCGCGGGCCCGTCGCTCGTGATCCGAATCGGCGTTAGGCCGAGGCGGCGCGCGTCGGGGGACGATCCCCCGCGCTCGCGACCACGTCTGGCTGCACGCCGTGCTGCCCGACACGCACCAGCGGGTGGCGCGTCGTCCAGCGCTTCTCGGCGAGCACCAACTGCTCGCCCTCTCGCGAGAGCGTGTTGACCACCAGCGGGCCCTGGAGATTGCCCGTGAGCTGGTCGTCCACCTTGTTCACAATCACGAAGACCTGCGCGTCCTCCAGACCCGCAAGCTTGAGTGATTCCATCTGCTCGGCTCGGATCGGCACCGAATACTCGGCGACGAACAAGCTCGGGTCGGTCACCACGAACGCCAGGCTGGGCTCGTCGAGCGATTGCAGCCAAAAGAAACAGGCGTCCTCTCCCGGCTCGAGCAGGCAATACCGCCTGTGCTCCGGGAAGCCAAGCAGCCCGCGGGGGAACGTGATGATCCGCTCCTCCGAGACCTCGATCACACCGAACCGTGTCGTGCGCACTTCCATGCGACGCTCCGAACCATCGGCCATTGGACAAGCGAGTACGAGCCCCGCCGCGGCCGCGGAGCTCGGGACAGGACGTC
>JBCAXI010000120.1:0-7904 GCA_038534175.1 Planctomycetota bacterium
AAGGTGCTGCTGATGGACGAGCCGGCGTCGGGCCTCGATCCGCGCGCCCGCATCGAGATCCGCGAGCTGCTCAAAGAGCTCAAGCGGATGGGCAAGACCATCCTCATCAGCTCCCACATCCTGCATGAGCTCGCCGAGCTCTGCAACGTGGTCGGCATCATCGAGAAGGGCCAGCTGCTCTTCAGCGGGCCGGTCGACGAGATTCTGCGGCGAGCCCGCGTCGGGCACGTCCTGCATATCGGCGTGGCCGATCGCGTCAAAGAGGCCGCCCAGCTCGTGGCCAAAGCGCCGGGCGTGAAGAAGGTCTCGCTGGCCCGCCCCGAGACGCCCGACGCCCAGCCGCTGATCCACGTGACCTACGACACGCCGGAGAACGGGGCGGGCGTGGGGGGCGTGGGGGCAAGCCACTCGTTCACCGATCTCCCCCCAATCCTGCTCAACAACGGCTTTCGCATCACCCAGTTCAGCGAGGAGCCGGTGAACCTGGAGACCGCGTTCATGCGGCTCACCAAGGGGCTGGTGCAGTAGACGCCGAGCCGCCGCCGTCGGGTGGCATGGGAGTGGGGTTGCGGAGCGGTGAGGTCTCCGGCCCCCTGCTCAACCGCTCGGCGTGGCGTCGGTACCATGGTCATCCCGACCAGATTCTCGAAGGAGTTGTTCATGCGCTCGATCGCCTTCGCTTTGCTGTTCTCGACGCCGGTCCTGGCCCTCGCGGCGCCCCCGCCGACGCAGACGCGTCCCCAGACGGATCGCCTGCACGGGATCGAGATCGTGGACGAGTACCGCTGGCTCGAGGGCGACAACGCCGACCCGGATCGGATGGGCCAGCCCACCGAGGAGGTCACCGAGTGGTCCAAGGCCCAGAACGCGCACACGCGCGAGATGCTCGACAACCTGCCGGGGCGCGAGGCGCTGGAGAGCCGCATCCGCGAGCTGCTCGAGGTCGGCTCGGTCGGCCTGCCGACCATGGAGCGCGATCGCTACTTCTACACGCGACGCGAGGGCGATCAGGAGCAGCCGATCGTCTACATGCGCGAGGGGCACGACGGCGAGCCGCGCGTGCTGCTCGACCCGATGGTGATCGACTCGAGCGGGCTGACCACGGTCTCCTGGTTCGCGCCGAGCCCGGACGCGGAGCTTCTCGCGTTCGGCACCTATCGCGCGGGCGATGAGAACAGCACGCTGCACCTCATGGAGATCGACACCGGCGAGTGGCTCGCCGATGAGATCCCCGGCAAGGTCAACCTCAGCGGATGGATGCCCGACAGCCGATCGTTCGTGTACTCGCGGCTCGAGGATCTCGACGACGCGTACTCGGGCGAGAGTCGGTTCCACGTCGTCGGGCGTCACTGGACGCAGGATCCGGTGCTCATCCGCCAGCGCGACGTCGCGGAGATCTACGAGGACCAGAACTACAGCCAGGAGAAGATCGCCCAGCTCGCGACCACCTGGGGCCCCGGCGCGCAGCTCAGCGAGGATGGACGCTGGCTCGCGGTGTTTTACTTCACCGGCACCGCCAGCAACGATCTATGGGTCGTGGACTTCGAGCGATTCCTCCGCACGGGCGAGTTTGTCAAGCAGGAGATCCTCGTCGGCGGCAAGAGCCGCCTGACCACGGACATCCACGGCGACACGGCGTTCTTGCGGATCGACGACCAGGCGCCCAATGGCGAGATCATGGCCGTCGACCTGCACAACCCCGGTCGCGAGCACTGGACACGCGTCGTGCCCGAGAACCCCAACGCCGTCATCAACGGCATGCAGATCGCGCGCGGTCGACTCATCGTCAGCTACCTGGAGAACGCGTCGACACGCCTGCGCCAGTTCACGCTCGATGGTCGCCCGCTGGGTGATGTCGAGCTGCCGGGCATCGGCTCGGCCGGGCTGAGCACGAGCAGCGATCGGACCGAGGCGTTCTTGTCGTTCTCGAGTTTCAACGAGCCTCGGAGCATCTACCGCGTTGATCTGGCGAGCAACGAGCGCACGCTCTGGGCCCGCCCGGACGTGCCCGTCAAGCCCGACGAGGTCGTGGTCAAGCAGGAGTGGTTCACCTCCAAGGACGGCACGCGCGGGAGCATGTTCATCGTCCACAAGAAGGGCCTGGAGCTCGACGGCGATAACCCGACCGTGCTCTACGGCTACGGCGGGTTCAATGTCAGCCTCACGCCGCGGTTCGTCTCGTCGTACTACCCGTGGCTCGAGAACGGCGGGGTCTACGTCACCGCCAATCTCCGAGGTGGCGGCGAGTACGGCGACGAGTGGCGCCGAGCGGGCCTGCTCGAGCAGAAGCAGAACACGTTCGATGATTTCATCGCCGCCGCCGACTGGCTGATCGACAACGGATACACCAGCAGCGACCGCCTCGCGGTGGTCGGCGGGTCCAACGGCGGCCTGCTCACCGGCGCGATGGTCACGCAGCGTCCGGATCTGTTCGCCGCGGCCATCATCGCCGTGCCACTGCTCGACATGCTGCGGTATCAGGACTTCCTGATGGCGAGGTACTGGGTGCCCGAGTACGGCACCGCCGAGAACCCCGAGCATGTCGATTTCTTGAAGGCCTACAGCCCGTACCACAACATCGAGCCGGGCGTCGAGTACCCAGCCGTGTTCTTGACCGCGGGCGAGAACGACACTCGCGTGCATCCCATGCACGCGCGCAAGATGGCCGCGAGGCTCCAGGCCGCCACCGCCAGCGATCCGAACGAGGACCCGGTGCTGCTATGGGTGGACTACACGGGCGGGCACGGGGCCGGCAAGCCGCTCGATGTGCGCGTGCGTGAGATCACCGATTCGCGCATCTTCCTCATGCGGCAGACCGGCATGCTCGGCGATCGTTAACCGGCCAGCACCGCGAACGACGCCAGCGTGTGTCCGCGCTCGCGGCAAGCGTCGGCGAATCGGATCGCCTGCTCGAATTCCTTGCGGCGCCACGCCTCACCGCGACCCGGGTGCACGCCGACCTCGATCGTCTCGGTCTCGGGTCGTCGCCGCATCCATCGCATGATGGGCTCGACCCAGTCCTCGTCCCACGTGGTGGTCGGCATGTACATGTGGTCGGTCGTGGTGAACCGGCGCCGAAGCGAGGGTGCCCAGAGCTTGCTCAGCCAGTAGCCGGGGCTCTTGCGAGGCCGGGAGAGGTACACGTCCTGCACCGCGCGGACCGGCAGGCGCTGCTCGCCGATCGCCGATTCGAGTCCGCGTTGGAACGACGGGAATTTGTGCAGGTGTCCATGGGAGTCAACGTGCGTGACGCGCACACCAGCGTCGCGGAGACGCGAGATCTGCGCGCTCGATTCGATCGCGATCTCGTCTGGCACCACCTTGCCGACGAGGCCGCGCTTGCGGGTGGTTGGGCTGACGAGGAATCGCCCATCCGTGTCCATCAAACTCGCGATGGACTCGGGCGGTGACACAGGCCGCTCGACGGTCTCGTCGCCCTCGCGGACGTAGGTCAGGTGCACGCCGAAGCCCGCGTCCGGGCCCTGCTGGGCGCGGGCGTGCTCCATGGCCCGCTCGCTGGCGGGCATATTGACCATGATCGTCGCGCTGGTGAGCCCGCCTCGCTCGAAGCACTCGATCGTCGCGTCGACGGTCTCGTCGCTGAGGCCAAAGTCGTCTGCGTTGATGATGACACGCATGGTGGACCCGCTCCTCCGCGCTGGACGCGTCAGGGAAAGAAGTTGTCGCCGTCGCTTGGCGAGACGCGCCACGAGCTGGCCGCCTTGAACCGCTCGTCGGCCAGCGGGCTCTCGCGTCCAGGTTTGAACAGAAACGCCAACTCGCCCGCGCCCACGGCGCCGAGCGCACGGTATCGATCCGTCAGCGACGCGTCGTGCGATGAAAGATCGACCGCGTCGGTGCCCGCGGCGAGCACGCGGCGCACCCCCTCCTTGTAGATCTCGGCGTGGGTCTCCGGATCGACGCCCCATGACGCGAGCACGCCCCCGATGCGCACGTTCTTGAACTGCCGATGCGTGGCGGTCTCGAATAGGCGAACCCGCGTGAGGGCGTAGGCGGCCGGTCGCCCGTCGCGCGATCGGGCGACGATGAGCGAGCGCTCGGCGCGAGGCTCGACGCCGAACCCCCCCTCGAGCAACCAGCGCATCCGCTCGGGGCTCTGCTCGGTAACGACGCCGTCGAACGCGGCCCGGTGGGTAAACAACTCGGCGAGGTCGTCGGGCGGTGTTGACTCGACGGAGATGGTGAGATCCGAAGCCGGCCTTCCACGGCTCGCCAGCCAGGCCGACGCGCCCAGTCCGACATCGAGCGCCACGCGCGCGATCGGCCGTGCGGGCGCGAAGCCGATGTACCGGTCGACCACCGCTCGGCTCCGGCGCAGCAAGATCCGCCGGGGCATCGGGACCGCGGTCCATCCGAGTTTGAGGTAGATCGGCAGAGCGACCTGGGAGACGCCGACCACCGCGGCCGCGCCGGTCGGCGGGATGAGCGACATCCACTTCATGAAGACCTTGAGCCCCGCCATCGTCGATCGGAAACGCTCGGGCACCGTCCAGCACGAGCCCCACAGGATGTTCAGCCGCTCGCCCGCGAGCGTCGCGCGGCTCTTGTAGAGATCGATGCGGCCGAGCACGGTGTTGGACTGAATTGCCAGGATCTGCGCGGGATCGTCGTCGTTGTCAGAGTGCGGATTGCCGACCAGGGTGTCGAGGTGTCCCGGGCGAAACGCGACCACGCGCTCGGGATCGTCGAAGCCCGCGTGGAAGTCTGGCGCGCGCAACTCACCCTTGCGCACCACTCGGATCTCGACCGGCCCGCTCGGCGCCGACGCCTCCCCCTTGGACATCAGATCGCGCCCAGCTTCGCCGCCACGACGCGCTCGACGCCGGCCACGGAGGCCATGGCCTCGATCTCCTCAGGCTCGAACGAGACGCCGAACGTGGTCTCCAGCGCGAGCACGATGTTGAGGTGGTTCACCGAGTCCCACCCCTCGATGGAGGCGCTGTCGGCGTCGGGCGTGATCGCGCTCTGGTCAACGCCGAGCGTCTCGGCGAGCACGCGCTGGATATCGGAACGGATCGTCGCTTGGTCCATCTTGGGCCGGTTCCTGTTCGCTGGAATCAGACTTCGTTGCGAGCGTTTCAGGTCGCAAGCGTAGCGAAGGGGGTGTCGAGGCGGATGAACTCGGGCCACCCCGGCGCCGCGTCGAGCGGCAGGCCCCAGCGAACACCGGCCTCTGGCAGATCGCCGACCTGCTCGAACGCGTGGTCGGGCAGGAAGTCCTTGGACGGGGCGTTCTTCTTGGTTGGGACGAAGTCGGCCTCGAGGCGGTCGCGCCCGCGCTCGCGAGCCGCGGCCGCGATCGCCGCGAGGAAGCCAGTCTCGACCGATCTTCCGATCACGCGGCAGGACATGAGCAGCGTGTCGATCTCGGCGAGATCCGGTCGGTCGGTCGGGTATCGGACGATCGCCATCGCGATCACGCCGTTGTCGCCGAACCGATCGCCGAGGCGCATCCACAGCACCTGTGCGTCGTCGCGCTCCGCGAGCTGAGCGACCTGCTCCTCGGTGTAGCGTCGCGTGGAGAGATTGAACTGGTTGGTCTTCTGCGTGAGCTGCGCGCATCGGGCGAGCCGGGCCCGATCGCTCGCGAGGTCGCCGATCTCGGCGAACATCTCGAGCGAGCCAAGAAACTCGCCCTTGTCCATCGCGGTTTGTGCGAGCGTCTCCCGCTTGCGATTCTCGACGTAGAAGCGGCTACGAGACCGGTCTTCCGAGGAGAGCACGATCCGCTCAAACCCGAGCACGTCGCGCAACGCCGCGGCGTACGTGTACGGATCCTCGCCGATCTCGATCACGGTGACCTCGGGGCAGTGCTCGCGCACCCAGGCCCGCTCGACGGGGTTGTCGTCGATGAACGCGAGCGAGTCGATGCCGATGTTCAGCTCGGCGGCGATCTCTCGCAAGTTTGAGGCCTTGTCCTGCCAATTGATGCGCGACGCGGCGAAGTGGTCGGGCTTGAGCACCATGCCCGGGTGCCCGCCGATCGCCTCCATCGCGTCGGCCTCGTTGTTCTTGCTGCAGATCGCGAGGATCACGCCCCGCTCATAGAGGTCGAGCGCCACCCGCTGGAGCTCTTGGTGCGCCACGCCGGGGTGGTCTCCGTCGAGCCGGATGCCGTCCATCCCGTCCTCGCCGATCACGCCGCCCCAGAGTGTGTTGTCGAGATCGCACACGAGGCATTTGAGCTGCTTGCCGCTGTGGGCAATGGCCACGCGGGCCCACTCGCGCGCCATGTCGGGCACGACCTCGGCCCGCACCGGGAGCCGCACCGTGGCCCACTTGCGCGCATCGAAGGCGCGTGCTCGTCCGTGGCGTGCGACGAGCGCGTCGTAGTCCAGGTACACCACATCGTTGCGGCCGTGGCACAACCGTCGGAGCTCGGCGTTGATGCTCGCGATGGTCTCCCGTTGCCCACCTGGGGTCTGGGCGTCGAGAAAGCCGAGCGAGGGGGCGTCGGGCAACTCGAAGCCGTGCACGACGATGACGCCGGGCGTGCGTGCTCGGACGGCATCGATCCATTGCTCATAGTCGCGAGCGGTGCGATCGACGAGGGCCGCGACGCGATCGGCGTCAAGATCGGCGAAGCGGCTCCAGAGGCCGGGCAGCAGGTCTCTCGCGTGCACCGCCAGGACGACCATGTCCGGCTCGCCCGCGAGGACCTCGCTGTCGGGCTCGATGATGTCCTGCGCGTAGGCGTTGAACCGGCCCAGCTCGACGCTCGGCGCCAGCCCGTGGGTCCGCAGCGTGGCCGACAGCATGGGGATCATGGGCTCGAGCGTGCACGACCGGAGGATGCGCACCGCGTAGGGCTTGGCTTCGATCTCGCTGGCGAGCGCCGAGTAGTGCCGGTTCAAGAAGGCCGCAGTCGGGGCCGAGGGATCAACGTCCCACAGCTGGCGGAGCAGACGAACGGCATCGGTGTGCCGCGACGCCGACACGGCGTGCTCGATCGCCTTTCGGAGTTCCGAGGCGGTGTTCGTGAGATGCTCGCGCTCGCCCATGGCCAACGATCCCTCCAGCGACCATCGTACGCCTCACGCGTGAGGTCGGATCGGCCGCGACGGGTCGGCTCAGCTCAACCAGTCCTCGGCCTCCAGGCGCTCGGGCACGTACGTCTCGGTCACATAGCTGATGTCCTTGGTGATGAGCGACTCGACCTCCATCTTGAAGCCGTTCGTCAGCATCTTCTTGATCTCTTTCTGCCAGCCCTTGTGCCCCTCGAACCACGGGTAGGCGGCGATCTGTTTCGCGCGGGTGATGTCGCGGTCGTTGAGTGAGATCTGGACGTCGTCGGACAGGTCGCAGCGGTCGTAGTCCATCGCGCGGATGCCCATGAACTTGGCGTCGGGGATGGCGAGACGTTCTGATTCAAACGCGAGCGAAATGGAGCCCTGCTTGATCACGCTGTAGATGTAGTGCCCCCACGGGTCGCAGTCGAGCAGGCAATAGATGGGCAGGCCGTGCTCCTTGTTGAGACGGTGGAGCATGCGGCGCACGCCCCGCGGCGGCTGGCCCGAGCCTTCGGTCAGGATGCAGTTGTGCGTCTCCCAGAAGCGGTCCTCGTTGAACCGCTGCCAGACGGTGTCCTTCTCAACGTGCAGCACAAAGTCGGCGTCCACGTTCTTGAACTGGATCACCTCGGGCTCGCAGATCGACGGGATCGCGTACCCGCCCGAGCCCATGCGTCGGCAGTCGATCGTGTCGCCCGAGTCGATCACGGTGATGTTGCCGACCATGGTGCCGCGCTTCTTGGCGAACACGTGCAGTTCTTCGCGGAGCGATCCGAGCGTGACCTCGAGGTCTTCGAGCACGCCGTCGGACTCGGACTGATCGGCGAACGTCTTCTCGTTGGTGCCCTTGATGGTGTGCAGCCCCGAATAGAA
>JBCAXI010000121.1:0-7886 GCA_038534175.1 Planctomycetota bacterium
GTGGTGACCACGGCCGACTCGGTGAACCGCACGGTGTACGTCACCGTGAACGACAACAGCGCGAGCAAGAAGATCAGGCCGATGGAGATGGGAATGAGTCGCTTCACGTTTGGGATCCTTGGCTTCGGCTTCGTTCAATCGTTGGATCTGAGGGGCGTGGGGTGTGGTGGGGCCTGCTGGTATCGAATCGATGGTCAGAAGTCTTCGTCGGACTCGGGCGCGAACAGGTCGGCCCGCGTGTCCACGTCGAGCAGGTCGAGCGTGGCGCGGAAGTCGGGGATCAGCTCGCTCGTGATGTACACGCGCGAGTCCTTGAGCACGTGGGCGAGCATCGCGAGATAGTGGTCGGCGAGGAACAGCCGCGGCGCCGCCTCGTACGCTGCGATCCGCCCGCGGTGCAACGCCGCGCGCCCACGCTCGCCCATGTGCCGATCCCACCGCTCGGCCCGTGCCTGTTGCAGGATCGCGTCGGCCTCGCCGCCCGCCTCGGCGAGCAGCGCCTCGATCGCCAGCGCTCCCTCGGCGACGCGTTCCTCGGCGGCGCCCGCGTCACGCAGGCGGTAGTACTCGTCCAGCTCGCCCGCGATCCGCTCGGCGAGACCCACCGAGCCCACCACCTCGCTGAGCGTCCCGATCCGGTCGGCCTCGGCGACCAGGATCAGCGAGCGACGCGCCTGCTCGGCCTGCACGACTCGCTCGAACACCGGCGCCACCTGCTGCGGCGGGTGGGCCGACTCGAGCCCGACGAATCGCACGTCGACGCCCGCGTCGAGCGCGCCGAACGCCGCGGCGACGCGGGTCTGCAGCTCGCCGCTGATCGCGGCGCGATCGTCGGCGATGATGTCCTCGAGGTCGCGCGAGCCGAGATAGATCGTCAGCTCACGCTGCGCCACGGCTCGGAGCAGCTCGTTGCGATGCTCGGGCAGCGAGAGCTCGTCGAACTTGGTCACTTCGTCCACCACATAGTGCAGCACGATGCGGGCCGCGACGAGCGCGAGCTCCGAGCGATCGGTCCGCTCGCCCTCCAGGCTCGTGGGCTGGCAGATGAAGTAGAACTCCTCCTGGGCGTGCTGCTCGGACCAGAGGATGGCGGTGGACGCGGCGAACGGCGGCGGGCCAGCGAGATCGAGCACGCGCATGCCCGTCGCGGTGTTCGTGATGATGGCCCGCTCCGGATCGGCAGGGTCAACGCGTCGGTACTCGGGGATCTCGACGCGGTCGAACGGCCAGGGCCACTTGAAGTGGAAGCCCGGGTCCAGCTCCTTGACGAGCTGCCCGTTGCGGAGCAGCAGCCCGCGCTGGTGCGGGTAGAGCACGACGAACGACGACAGCCCCCAGACCACGAGCAGCACGACGACGATGAGCGCCGGCGCGATCTTGCGGATCAGGTCGTAGAACCAGGTCGAAGAGATATCGACGCCGAACTGGTAGTTGAGCGCCTCGCCGATCGACTCGACCACGCGATCGGACGCCGCGACCAAACCGAGCAGCCGCGACTCGAACGTCAGGCTGGCGACCTCGCCCGGCTTGCGCGGGCGATAGAGGTCGAACAGGAAGACCAGCACGATCTCGGCGCCGATGGCCAGCAGCACCCACGGAAAGACGATCGGCAGCCAGTCGACCAGAATGCTGGGGCCGGCGAGATCGGTGAAGTGCGCCACGACCAGCACGAGACCGAGCAGCGCCGAGCCCACGGCGTACGCCGCACCGGCGCGAAGGTTCTGCCAGATGTCCTGCCTCGCCATGCCCGAGACGAACCGCGCGAAAACGAAGCCGACAAACGCGAGGCCCAACCCGATCGAGATCACCCAGCCACGGTTGCCCGGCTCGGCGAGTTCCTGGTGCGTTATCAGGTCGGTCGCGTCGGTGAGACGCCAGACGCCCACACCGATGTGGGTCGCGGCCAGGACAAGGGCCACGGCCGGCAGGGCGAACTTGATCAGGTTCTTCAGCCGGCGGGCCGCGGGACGGATCTCGTCGCCCGCCTGATCGAAGGCGGAGGTGGACGCCTCGGCGGCCATCGCCTCGGACTCGATCGCCTCGATGCGCTCGCGCCGATGCTGGTCGTACAAGATGACCAGGCAGAGCCAGACGGGCACGCCCAGCGCGATGAAGAACGAGGCCGTCACGCCCGCGTGGTCGCGGTTGTAGAACGAATACACAAAGAGCAGGACGAAGAGCCCGGTCTGGATGATGAGGCCCACGAGGCTGACGCCCCGGGCACGCTGGTATGAGAGGTAGTCGGCCTTCATGTCGCGGGTCGTTCCTCTGCTTGGCCCGATGGGCCTACGTGAAGCTCTGCCTGGTCCGAAGGACCTGCTTGGCCCGAAAGGGCCTGGTGGGCCCGATGGACCCCTGGAAGCCGGGCGCCCATCTAGACGCGACGTCGTTCGCACCGCCGAGCGCGGCGGTTGCCCTCCACCTGCCGGTGCCCCCCGGCGGCGAACGCCACCCGATGCCTCGCGATCCGTCGCGGAAGGGACGATTCTGTGCCACTTCGGCCCGGTTGTCGAGCCGACCGCGCACGAGACCGTCCGACGCGAGGCGATCGACGCGGTTCGTACGCCGACAGCGAACCCCCGTTCGCTCCCAAACGAAGAAATTCGCACGCACGGGCGGGTGATCGCTCGCCGGGCTTGCCCCGGGGCGCCAGCCCGCAACCATTCACGCTCGGTCGGCGCCTCGCGCCTGGCTCGCATCTGACCGGGCCCGCTCGCCGGATCGCCCCTGAGCGACCCCCACGGGAGTTCAATTTCCAGACATGCCCGTCCAACTTCTCGCCATCGCTCGCAACACGTTCATCGAGGCCATCCGCCAGCCGGTGTTCTTCGTCATTCTGCTCCTGAGCGGGCTGCTCCAGATCCTCAATACCTGGGGCACCAACTTCTCCATGGAGTACACGGACTCGGCGGGCATGACCGGGGACGACAAGCTCCTGCTCGACGTCGGGCTTGCGACCGTGTTCGTCTGTGGGATGCTGCTCGCCGCGTTCGTCGCGACGGCTGTGCTCAGCCGCGAGATCGAGAACAAGACCGTCCTCACGGTCGTCAGCAAGCCCATCAGCCGAACCGCCGTCGTGCTCGGGAAATTCCTCGGCGTCGCGGTCGCGATCACCATCGCGGTGATGATCATGCTCTCGATGCTGCTGCTCGCGGTCCGCCACGGCGTGCTCAGCAACGCCACTGACACCGTCGACCAGCCCGTGCTCCTCGCCGCCGCGCTCGCGGTCGGCCTCTCGATGGTCATCGGCGCGTGGTGCAACTTCTACTACGGCTGGCACTTCGCCCAGACCGCGACGCTCGTGCTGCTGCCGACCATCCTCTTCGGCTGGGGCGCCACCACCTTCGTGAACCCCGACTGGCAGATCCAGCACCCGCTGGACGACATCCGCGCCGAGGTGCTGATCGCGTGCTATTGCTTATTGCTCGCGATCCTGGTGCTCACCGCTGCCGCGACCGCCGCCTCGACGCGGCTCGGGCAGGTCATGACCATCGTCGTGTGCGCCGGCGTCTTCGTGTTCGGGCTCCTGGCGAATCACTTCGTGGGGCGCCACGCGTTCCAAAACCAGCCCGTCGGCCTCATCGCGACGGCCGAGCCGACCATCGTCGGCGATCAACGATTTGAGGATCGCGGCGATCGCTACCGCATCACCTTGCTGGCGCCGCCCGCTGACGACGTGATCCGCATCGGCACGAGCTTCTACTACGGCCCAAATCCCAATGGCTCCGGGATGCTCGCGCCGGCCTTCGAGCCGTTCATCGGCGAGGCTGAGGATGAGCTTCCGCTCTCCTCAACCGGCGAGCCCGGGCGCATCGCGGTGGTCGAGATGGCCTCGGACAACGGCCAAGAGTTCTTCGTCGAGATCGTCGGCACGACGCGGATCGAGCCCACCAGGCCGCCGCAGCAAGACGACTATTTCTTCACCGAGCCGACACGAACGAACCCAATCGCGCTGGGCCTTTGGGGCGTGGTGCCGAACATGCAGGCCTTCTGGCTGCTCGACGCGGTCAGCCAGAACCGCGTGGTGCCAACGGCCCACGTCGGTCTGGTGAGCGGCTACGCGGCGATGCAGATCGGAGCCCTGCTGGCGCTCGGGGTGATCCTGTTCCAGAAGCGCGATGTTGGCTGAGGATGCTGGCTAGGACAGCACATCGGCGTACACCTGGACACAGCGCTCGGCGGCGCCGTCCCAGGTCAGCCGACGCAGCTCGAACGGCGCGTGCTCGCGCAGCGTCTGTCGCAGCGGCGGGTGGCGCAGCACCGCGACGATCTTGTTCGCCATCTCGTCGGTGTCCCAGAAGTCGACCTTGAGCGCGTGCGTCAGCACCTCGCTCACGCCGCTGGTCTTGCTGATGATCACCGGCACCTGGTTGTGCAACGCCTCGAGCGCCGCGATGCCGAACGGCTCGCTGACCGAGGGCATCACGTAGCAGTCGGCCATGCGGAACACGCGCTCGACGTCCGCTCCGCGCAAGAAGCCGGTGAAGAACACCTTGTGCCCCACGCCCATCTCGGCGGCGAGGTCGATCATCCGCAACGCCATGTCGCCCGAGCCCGCGACGATGAACTTGGTGTTCGGCTGCTTCTCGAGCACCCGCTTGGCGGCGCCGATGAAGTACTCCGGGCCCTTCTGCATCGTGATCCGACCGAGGAACAACACGATCTTGTCGCCCGCCTCGATCCGATCGAGCGCCGAGTTGGGCTGGGCCGACTCTTGCTCGACGCCGTTGTACACCACGTCGATCTTCTCGGCGGGCACGCCGTACCGCGCGACCACCAGCGACTTGGTCAGCATGCTCACCGCGATGACGCGGTCCGCGGCGTGCATGCCCGCCCGCTCGATGTCGTACAACGGCTGGTTCACGCCCTCGCCCGAGCGATCAAACTCCGTGGAGTGGATGTGGCAGACCAGGGGCTTGCCGGTCACGCGCTTGAGCGTCATCGCGGCGGGGTAGGTCATCCAGTCGTGCGCATGGATCAGGTCGAACCGCTCGCGGGCCGCGATCGCCAGCGCGAGCGCTGCGTACTTGCTCGCCTGCGTGAGCATGTCGACCGAGTAGTCCGCCGCCAGATCCTCGGCCCGCACGCCCGAGCTCGCCAGCGCCTTGAGGATGCGGAGCTGGGCGGTGTCGGCGCCCTCGCCCGCGGCCGACTGCAGCGCCGCTTCCAGCCGTGCGAGCAAACGGCTCTGCTGCTGCGACGTCGGCAAGAACGCCGGATAGGCGCCCGACATCTCCGGGCCCCCGCCGGTCAGATTGAAGCCGGGGATGGGAGCGTTCGGATCGGCGCCCGATGCCGTGTCCATCGCCGTGTCCATCGCCGCATCGATCGGCGCCTCACCGAGATCGGCGCCCCGATCGATGATCGGTTCCGCGCCGTGGGGATCGGCGACGGCCGCGATCGCTCGCTCCACCGCGCCGCCGAGGTCGGCCTCTGGCTCTCGCAGCGAGGCCGGGCTGAGCAGCCGCACGTGGCTGGGCGCGCCGGGATCGACGGGCTTGGGCAGCACGAAGGCGACATCCTGCCCCACGCGCGCCAGCGACTTGGTGAGTCCGGCGCATGCGGTGCCCAGGCCACCGGCGATGTAAGGCGGAAACTCCCACCCGAGCATCAGGACGCGCATCGCTCTCCCCGCTCCAAGCTCTCGCATTCCTGGGCTTGCGTCCGACGCGGACGCTCGTTGAAGCGGTCACATTAGGACGCCAAGCGAACGAACGCGGACCCGTCCATGCCGTTTGGTCGCACTTCTGCGCGCGTCAGTCGTCCTCGCCCGTGGTGTCCATGTCGCCCAGCTCGGCGAACGTCGCCTCGTACGCCAGCAGATACTGGCGGGCGGTCTCGATCGACTCCGGGCGGTCGGCCTCCGACGGCGCGAACGGCATCGGGGACCGGAACGTGAACTCCATCCGCTCCGATCGGAAGTGCTCGTAGCTCGGTGTCGGCCCGTCGTAGTCCAGATCCGCCAGCTCCTCGTCCAGCAGCTCCTCGAGCTTGTCGCCCGTGTGCATCAGGTCGGACTCGACCGACTCGCTGAGCCACCGGTTCTCGGTCGCCAGCGCCACCCAGACCTTCCCCTCGTCCTCGAGCAGGCGGTACTCCGCCGGCGCGTCGGACGCCTTGGCCTCGCAGATCAGTCGGCCCTCAGTGATCCGGACGTCGCCGAACGCGTCCGACTGGCGGGCGAGCCCCGCGACGGCCTCAAGAAGGCTCTGCACCGGTGTCATCGTCTCAGCCATGGGTCTGCTCTCCGTGCGAAGGTCCGCTTCGGTCCGACCAACGATAGTCCACCGAACCGACTCGACCGGGGCCTATACTGCACGCCCCCAGCACGGGCACAGGCCCGTTGCATGCCCGGGTGGCGGAATTGGCAGACGCGCTACCTTGAGGTGGTAGTCCTGGCAACAGGGTGGAGGTTCGAATCCTCTCCCGGGCACTTCGTTCCGCGGCGACCTCGCAACGCCCACCCCCCTCGGGGGTAGCAGATCCGACGCTCCAACCTTCTTTCGTGTGCACGTCCCGGCGCATCCTCGCTGGAGCACGCGCACGCCCGCGAGTGTGATGCTTGGTCCCGATGCTGCTCGGTCTGAACCCTTTCCGTTCCCGCGCCACCCGCGATCCCGGCGCGACCCGCGCCGCTCATGCCGGCGCCCGGTGCCTGTGCACGCTGGCGTGTTGGCTGGCGATCACGTGGGCCGTCGCGCCGGTTGCCGCCGAGACGCCGCTCATCCCACGCAAGGTGCTGCTCGGCAATCCCGAGCGTGTGCAGGCCCGCATCAGCCCCGACGGTCGGTTTCTGTCCTACCTCGCGCCCAACGAGGGCGTGCTCAACGTCTGGATCGCGCCCATCGACCGGCTGGAAGAGGCCACGCCCGTCACCAAGGACACCGCCAGCGGCGTGAAAGAACACCTCTGGGCGTACACCAACCGGCACGTCCTGCACCTCCAGGACGACAGCGGCGACGAGCACTGGCGCCTGCTCGCGACCGACATCCGCACCGGCGCCACGCGCGACCTCACGCCCTTCGAGGGCGTGCAGGCGCGGCTCGTGGGGCTGACACGCGCCGATCCGGATCGCGTGCTCGTCGCGCTCAATCGGCGAGATCCACGGCGCCATGACCTGTACGCCGCCGATCTGAGCGACGGCTCGCTCACGCTTGTGGAGAGCTGCCCGCCCGGCGGCGTGAGTTGGGTGATCGATGAATCGGGCGCCGCCCGTTACGTGGTGCGCCTCACGAGCGACGGCGGCGCCGAGTGGCTCCGACGCGACCAGCAGGGCGCTTGGACGCCGGGCCTCGCCGTGCCTCAAGAGGACCTGCTGACCACGCAGCCGATCGGCTTCGACGCGTCGGGGCGGACGCTGTACATGCTCGACAGCCGAGGGCGCGACACGTCGGCGCTCGTCGCGTTCGACACAGAAACGGGGCTCGACGAGGTCATCGTCACCGACGCGCGCTCCGACATCGGGGGCGTGCTGATCGATCCATCGAGCCGCGCGGTGCAGGCGGCGATGACCGACCGACTGCGCCCCCGCTGGCGCCCGATCGACACCTCGGTCACGCGCGACGTTCTGGCGCTCGAGCGGCTGGGCGAGGGCGCGTTCTGGGTCGTCGGCCGAACGCTCGACGACCGCCTGTGGGTCGTGTCGATCCCCGACGATGACGGGCCGGCGTTCTACTACCTGCACGATCGGTCCACGGGCGTTTCCACGCCGCTGTTCGCGCACTCGAGCCAACTCAAAGACGCGCCGCTCGCGCCGATGCGACCGGTTGTGATCGAGTCGCGCGACGGGCTCGAGATGGTCTCGTATCTGACCGTGCCGCCCGGGAGCGAGTCGGGCGTGATCGTCGGCGGCGGGCGCGCGGGGGGCGACGACGTGCGACTCCGTG
>JBCAXI010000122.1:0-7780 GCA_038534175.1 Planctomycetota bacterium
GTCGTGCTGGCGTTGGTTGAACAAGAACTCGTTGTTGCGGAAGGTGTAGCCGGTGAGCGCGCGGGCGCCCTCCTTGATGTCTCGCTCGGTGTAGTTCCCCTCGCCCAGGCTGAAGAGCTCCATGAGCTCCCGGGCGAGGTTCTCGTTGGGCTCGGCCTTGGTTGAGTCGTTGTTGTCGAGATAGGCGAGCATCGCGGGATCTCGGATGATGCCGAAGAGCAGCGCGCCGAAGTTGCCCAGCGCGTGCGCACGGAACATCCGGTTCTGCCGCAGCATGTGGTAGCTGTGCTCGATGGTGCGGTAGCTGGTCGCGAAGTGCCCGTGCCAGAAGAGTGTCATCTTTTCTTCGAGCGGCTTGGGGGTCTCGATCATGCGCTCGAGCCACCAGGCCTGCAGTCGGCGCATCTGGCGCCGATCGTCGCGTTGGCGGCGTTGCCGCTCGAGGCGGAAGCGCGCCACGGCGTCCTCGTTGCGAGCGCGCAGCGCCGCGCGGTACGCCTGCCGCTCGGCCTCGGTTGGCTCGCGCATGATGTCAGTGCGGAACTCCGAGTCGGTGTCGTCGGGGAATTCGATCCCACGGGCGTTGAGCAGGTGGTCCACCGATCGATCGAGGCCCCACTGGGCGAGCGTCTGGATCTGGTCAGACGTGCCGCCAAAGCCAGCGCGCCACAACAGATGCCGCGCGTGCTCGTAGCCAAAGTCCTCATCGCGCATGGGCGTGAGGTCGCCGGGCAGTCGTTGGGATGGGCTGGCGGTCTGGGGCATCGGCGGACTCCGATCGGCCGGTTCGGTAGGCCAACGCGACCGCGCTCGGGGCATTGCCGCGCCGACCTCTCATCGAACGATCCGTGCTCCAGGCCGCAGCGGTTGTGTGGTCCGGGCGGGTTCGGCTCGATCGCGTTCAGTCTGCGTTTGGTGACCGCAGCGTGCGCATCGCGCCAAAGGCGATGAGACCGAGGAGCAGGGCGCCGTTGGCCTGGTGTCCTGTCGCGACCCCCCCCGGGGGGGCGGGGGGGGGGGCCGCCTCGGCGAGTTGCTCGTAGGTGGGCGAGGGCCCGCGATCCTCCGTGCCCATGACGCTGAAGAGCGCGCCCCAGCCGAGCACGAATTGGAGGCCGACCACCGCGACGATGGCCTGCCCCAGCCGGCGGGTCAGGGCGTGCTTAAGGAACCAGACGCCCGCGAGCACGCTGGCGATCACCGCGACGATGGAGAACACCACGTGCCCCCAGAGCGCGTGTGTGTCGCCGAGATGCCGGTAGGCGGCGCCCATCGCCAGCTGGATGAGCAGCACACCGAGCGCGACGAGCCCAAACACGCCGGCACGCGTGTTTCGGCCCGAGCTGGACGCGGGCAGCATCGCGGCGGCGAGGGCGATGGAAGTGGCGAAGACGACCTGCCCGCCGATTCCGTGCGCCATCGCGAGCCATGCGTCGTTCGCGGTCACGCGCACGCCGCCGAGCATGCCCTGGTTCGCGACGAGCGCGAACACCGCGGCCGCGGCCCACTTCACGCGGCCGGAGATCGCGCCGATCCATCCGACCACCACCGCGCCGATAAACATCATCCCGCCGAGCACGAGCAGCATGGGCGTGGCGAGGCGGCCGGATTGCTCGGCGATCAGGGCGCCGCCGAGCGCGGCGAGCACCGCGAGCAGCACCGCGAAGGACCGCAACCCCTCGCCCCGGCGGGACGCCGGGGCGAGCAGCGTGACGAGCAGGACGGCGAGGGCGTTGAGCCCTGCCAGCGAGCCGAAGAGCCGATGCGTGTGCTCGAGGAAGATGCGCGGGTGGGCCATCAGCCCGATGGGATAGAGGAACATGTTGGCGCCGTACGTCCCGGGCCAGTCCGGCACGGCCATCCCGCTCTCGGTGCTGGTGACGAGCCCGCCGAGCAGCAGCAGCGGGGCGATCGCGAGCGCGGCGATGAAGGCGAGCGACGCGCGCCGAGACGCCGGCGTGTCGAGGTGCCGCGTCGAGATGATCGGCGCCAGACGCAGCCCCCACGATCCGAGCCCGGCGACCACGCCGACAGCGAGGCAGGTCGCGATGAAGCCGCCCGCGATGAGCCCGGCCGACGGGGCCAGCACGCCAACGTCGCCTGAAACGCCGATCGCGGTCGGATTCACAGCGCCCTCGGGCTGCTGCGTGAGGCGTGAGCCCATGATGAGCAACTGCAACAGGCCGGCGACCAGGCCCGCGGCGGCGCCGGCGAGCATGCAGCGGTCGAGCGTCCGCGCGATGGCGGGCGTGGCGACCAGCACGCCGATCGCCAGCGTGAGGAGTTGGAGCACACCGGCGGTGGCGCTCGACACGCCGAGGCCGGGCAGGTGGGTGAGAAACCAGACGCACCACATCGCGAGCGCGACCGCGAAGCCCGTGACGGCACCCCCCATCGCCACGGACCGCAGATCGGCGCGAGCGGCGCGCTCGGTGCGATGCGGATCGGACAGAGTCTGCGAGGCACTGGCGGTGGTCATCCAAGGACTCTAGATCGCTCAGAACTGGCCGGTCCAGAGTTCCTGCGACACCGTCTCAATTGCGGCCAGACAGGAGTCCTGGGTTGACAGATTCGGTGAAACCGGAAAGCCTGCGGTGCCACAGGAATCGATCCAGACAGTTCCCTTCCTTGTGGATGGTTTTTGATCGGGGTGGAATAGGTTCGTTCGGTGCTTCCAAGCGACGCGCTCGCTTGGGCTTGGGGCCATGCATGCTCTTCGGCAAGTGGATGAACGCGATTCCGACCGTCGGTGCCATTGGCTCCGGCGGGGCGGGGTTCATGGTGGTGGTGCTGGGTTGGTACTACCTGACGCCAGACTTCTTTGAGGTGGGCTACATGCCCACGCAGCCGGGCGAGGGGTTCAACCACCAACTGCACGCGGGTGAGTTGGGGGTGGACTGTCGCTACTGCCACTACCACATCGAGGAATCGCCCGAGGCGAATATCCCGCACGTGGGCGTGTGCTACGGCTGTCACGCCGAGACGCGCTTGAAGGACTCCGAGTTCCACAAGGTGGAATGGGTGCGTGAGGCGTACGCCGAGGACGCATCGATCCCGTGGCGCCGGGTGCACAAGCTGCCGGACTACGTCCGCAACTTCCCGCACCACGTGCACCTGAAGGCGGGCGTGTCGTGCTACTCGTGCCACGGACAGATCATGGCGCAAGAGGTGGTGCACCAGGAGCACGGGCTCGGCATGGGCTGGTGCCTGGACTGCCACCGCAATCCGACCGAGCACCTCGTCCCACCCGAGAAGGTCACAGACCTGACATGGGTCGAGCAGCATCTGAAAGAGCGGCGCGAGAACGACACCGGCCTGCAGCAGGCCGAGCTGCTGTTGGACGCGTTGCACAAGGCACCGCCGCAGAACTGCACGGCGTGTCACCACTGATCAGGCACTAGGAACTGGGCGCTAGGCATTAGGCCTCTGATGGCAAGGAACTCCGATGGCTCATGATCAATGTCCGTCGACCAAGGGTCTGAAGGAAGCGAGCGCACCGGCGCGCGATCTGCCGACGCTGGCGGGGCGGGCGCAGGGCTCGCCCAAGGTGTGGCGCTCGCCCGAGGAGTTCGCCGACGCGCCCGAGTTCCGGGATTGGGTCGAGCGCGAGTTTCCCGCGGGCGCGAGCGAGCTGGCCGGCTCGTCGCGTCGCGACTTCGTCAAGTTCATGGGCGCGTCGCTGGCGCTCGCGGGCGCCGCGACGATTCCGGGCTGCCGCCGGCCTGATCACAAGATCTACACGTACTCGAAGGACGTGCCCGAGGAGGTCATCCCCGGCACGCCGCTGTTCTTCGCCACGAGCCTGCCGGTCGCCGGCGGCGGGGCGGAGGGCGTCGTCGTCGAGACGCACGAGGGTCGCCCGACGAAGGTCGAGGGCAACCCGCTGCACCCGGTGAACCAGGGGACCACGTCGGCGTTCGCGCAGGCGTCGGTGCTCGAGCTGTATGACCCCGATCGCCTGAAGTTCCCGGTGTACGACAACCCCGCCCGCGGCAAGCTCGAGGCGACATGGGACGACTTCAAGCTCTGGCAGCGCGAGCACTTCGCCAAGTTCGACGAGAGCGGGGGCGTGGGCCTGGCGTTCATCGCCGATCGCCAGAGCAGCCCGACGCGCGACGCGGTGCGCGAGCGCATCCGCCAGCGTTGGCCCTCGGCGACGTGGGTCTCGTGGGATCCCGTGGCCGACGAGACCGGGCTCGAGGGGTTCGAGATCGCGTTCGGCACGCCGCAACAGGCGATGCCGCGGACCGAGAACGCCAAGATCATCGTCTCGCTCGATGACGATCTGCTGAACAACGGGCCCGCGGGGCTGGCCAACGCCCGCGGCGTGGCGGCCGGTCGTCGCGTGCTCTCGCCCGGCGACAACCTGTCACGCATCTACGCGATCGAGTCGACGGTCTCGCTGCTCGGCGCGTCGGCCGATCATCGTCTCGCGTTGGCGCCCTCGCAGATCCCGATGTTCGCGATCGCGCTGGCCAAGGCCTTGCAGCAACGGGGCGCCTTTGCCGATCGACTCGCCGCCATCGGCGAGCTCGCGGCGAGCGCCACGATCGACGAGAACGCGTTCGAGTCCAAGTGGGTCGACGCGATCGCCGACGATCTGATGCTGCACCGCGGCGAGTCGCTGGTCGTGGCCGGTCGCACGCAGCCGCCCGCGGTGCGTGCGCTCGTGCACGCGATCAACGAGACGCTGGGCAACATCGGCCGCACGATCTCCTACCGCCGAATCGAGGGCGATGACGCGTCGCTGCCGAGCGCCACCCTGCGCGTGCTCACGCGACAGATGTCGGCGGGTGAGATCGACACGCTCGTGTGCCTCGGCGCCAACCCGCTGTACGACGCGCCGGCGAACGCGGGCCTCCAGGCGGCGTGGGATCGCGTGCCCACGACGGTCACGCACAGCGTGGGTCTGAGCGAGACCGAGGGCGCCTCGACGTGGTCGCTCAACGCGGCCCATCCGCTCGAGTCCTGGGGCGACACGCAGGCCTTCGACGGCACGATCGCGCCGATCCAGCCGATGATCGCGCCGCTCTACAGCCCCTCGATGAGTCAGATCGAGCTGCTCGCGCTGCTCGCCGATCCCGAGGAAACACCCGACGGCTACGAGCTGGTTCGCGAGGCGTGGCGAGCGCGCCTCGGCGGCCTGAGCGAGCGCAGCTTCGAGCCCCGCTGGCGACGAGCGCTGCACGACGGCGTGCTCGCTGGCACGACCAGCCAGGGCGACGAGCCGGGCGTCGTAGCCGCACGTGTGGTGAGCGCGCTGAACGCGATGCGCAACGCCGCGATACCCACGAGAGATCGCCTCGACGTGGTCTTCCGCACCGGGCGGTTGGGCGACGGGCGATACGCGAACAACGCGTGGCTCCAGGAGCTGCCCCCGCCCGACACGTACGTGGTGTGGGACAACCCCGTGCTGATGAGCCCGAACACCGCGCGCGAGCTCGGCGTGTGGGGCTTTGATGACGCCAACGAGGCGTATACAGGGCGTCAGATCCCGAGAGCGCGCATGGCGCAGGTCGTCATCGACGGCGCGTCGGTCGAGCTGCCCGCGTGGGTGTGCCCGGGCCTTCCCGACAACACGCTGATCATGGAGCTCGGCTACGGGCGCCGTCGTGCCGGGCATGTCGGGGGCGACTACGACCCGGCCGAGCCGAAGAAGGGCCACAAAGTCGGCTTCGACGCCTACCGCGTGCGGCACTCGGACGCGCGATTCGCGGTCAGCGGGGCCACGTGCCAACGCGCCCGGGGCCGGTACCCGATCGCCTCGACGCAGAACCACTGGTCGCTTGAGGGCCGCGACGCCATCATCCGCGAGGCGGACCACCCCGCGTGGGAGGCGTTCGGCGGCAAGATTAAAGAGAAGCCCGATCCGATCTACGGCGAACCGGTCATCCGCCTCAACTTCGCCGAACGCCTTGGCGAGCTGAGCCACACGCCAGAGAACCGGTCGATCTACGACAACCCGTACAACAACACGCAGGGCGATCCGCCCGAGTTCGGTCCCGATGATCCGGTGCGTTCGGAAGAACGCCTCCCGGGCATGGTTTACGACCCGGTGCTCGACAAGTGGCGCCGACCCAACTTCGCCCGCGGGCCACAGTGGGGCATGACGATCGATATGGCAACCTGCACGGGTTGCGGCGTGTGCACGATCGCGTGCCAGAGCGAGAACAACATCCCGGTCGTGGGCAAGCGCGAGGTCGCCAAGGGCCGCGAGATGCACTGGATCCGCGTCGATCGCTACTTCCTTGGGGATCTGGACCATCCCGAGGGTGTGGCGTACCAGCCGGTGGCGTGCGTGCAGTGCGAGAACGCGCCGTGCGAGGTCGTCTGCCCGGTCAACGCGACGGTGCACGACGACGAGGGCCTCAACGCGATGGTCTACAACCGCTGCATCGGCACGCGGTACTGCTCGAACAACTGCCCCTACAAGGTGCGACGGTTCAACTTCTTCGACTACAGCCAGGCGAAGTTCAACGGCGGGAGCGGGCTGACCGAGGCGCTCGGCGTCGATCTGCCCAACGAGAACTTTATCCCGCCGCGGCTCCGCGAGAAGCTCGACGAGATCCAGAAGATGCGCATGAACCCGGACGTCACCGTCCGCGGTCGCGGCGTCATGGAGAAGTGCACCTACTGCGTCCAACGCATCAACCGCGCTCGCTACGAGATGAAACTCCAGGACATCAAGCCGGACCAGATGCCCGACGGCTTCTTCCAGACCGCCTGCCAGCAGGCGTGCCCCAGCCAGGCGATCAGCTTCGGCAACATTCTGGACGAGAGCAGCGAGGTCTCAACGATGCGCGGCAACGGGCGCAGCTTCGGGCTGCTCGGGTACATCAACACCCGCCCACGCACGAGCCACCTGCTCAAGGTGCGCAATCCCAACCCCGTGCTTCGCACGCCCGTCGCCGATCCGTTCCACCATGGTGGGCACGGCGATGACCATGGCGACGACCACGGCAACGACCACGGCGCCAATCACGACGGCGATCATGGTGGAACCACCCACGACGACGGGCACGGCGAGGAGCACAGCCGCGGACCGCGCACGCTGAGCCTGCCCGTGCTCCTTGACCAGACCATCTCGGGAGCCCTGGCATGAGCTCGATCCATCCGGACAAAGTGACGGCCGAGCGTCTCGCCGGCGGGCTCGCGCCCCGGGCGCCCTCGGTCGCGGGGGAGCCCATCGGCGATGGCTCGCTGGTCGAGGATCCGACGCAGCGGGCGCCGCTGGTGCTCAACGACCGGAGCTTCGGCGAGGTCACGGACATCGTCTGCGGCTACACCGAGAACAAGCCGGGCAAGTGGTGGCTTCCGGCGCTGCTCTTCTCGGGCTCGGTCGCCTCGCTCGTGCCCCTGATGGTCGGCTTCCTGGTCATCACCGGCGTGGGCGTCTGGGGCCTGAACAACCAGGTCAACTGGGCGTGGGACATCACGAACTTCGTGTTCTGGATCGGCATCGGGCACGCGGGCACGCTGATCAGCGCCATCCTCTGCATCTTCAAGCAGAACTGGCGCACGGCGGTGAACCGCTCGGCCGAGGCGATGACGATCTTCGCGGTGATCTGCGCGGGCATCTTCCCGGGCATCCACGTCGGGCGCATCTGGTTCGCGTGGTTCCTTTTCCCGATTCCCAATTACAACTACATCTGGCCGAACTTCCGCAGCCCGTTGCTGTGGGACGTCTTCGCGGTCTCGACGTACGCGACGGTCTCGGCGCTGTTCTGGTACATGGGCATGATCCCCGACCTCGCGACGCTGCGCGACCGGGCCGATCGCC
>JBCAXI010000123.1:0-7730 GCA_038534175.1 Planctomycetota bacterium
AGTGAGGGCTCATTGGGTGCCAGCACGCCCACCACTCCCACCGCCTCGGGCACGCTGAAGTTGTAGTACGGACCGGTCACCGGATTGTGGCTGCCAATCACCTGCTGGTACTTGTCGGCCCAGCCCGCGAACGCGATCACCCGGTCGATTGCGAGCTCTACCTCGCGCCGCGCCGACACGCCGCTCTTCGAAGCGTCCCCACCGACGCCCACCGCGGCCGACAGCTCGTCGACCTTGCCCTCCATCATCTCGGCGAGCCGATACAAGATCTGCCCCCGCAGATACGCGTTCGCATCGGCCCAGCGCGGCTGCGCTCCGCGGGCCGCCTCGACCGCATTTCGCAGATCCTTGCGGCTCGCGCGGCAGACGTGCGCCACCTGGCCCTCGCCCGCTTGCTCGATCGATATGGAACGACCGCTCTCCGTGCGCGGGAAGCCCCCGCCGATGTGCAGCTTGTATGTCTTGGTGACGCCGAGTCGATCGCTCACGCTTCACTCCTAACTCAGATCATCCGAACCCGATCGTCTAGCTCAGATCGAGATACGCGCGCAGACCGTGCACGCCGCCCTCGCGCCCGAACCCCGACTCCTTGTACCCCCCGAACGGCGAGGCCGGATCGAACCGGTTGTACGTGTTGAGCCAGACCACGCCCGCCTTGAGCTGACCGGCGATCTCGAAAATCTTCCCGCCCTTGTCCGTCCACACGCCGGCGGCCAACCCATAGGGCGTGTTGTTCGCCCGAGCGATTGCCTCATCGGGCGTTCGGAACGTCAGCACGCTCAGCACCGGGCCAAAGATCTCCTCGCGAGCGACCGTATGGCTCGGCTGGGCGCCGGTCAGGAAGCATGGACGACACCAGTACCCATCCGCGGGCAGCTCGTCGCTCTTCGCCTCGTGCACGCCCAGCCCATCGCTTCGCGCCGCATCGAGATACCGCGTGATGGTCTCGAGCTGCGTCGCCGAGTTGATCGCGCCGACGTCGGTGTTCTTGTCGAGCGGATCGCCAACACGCAGCGAGGCCAGCCGAACGCGCAGCTTCTCCACGACGCGATCGTGGATCGACTCCTGCACAAACAGACGGCTGCCGGCGCAGCAAACATGACCCTGGTTGAAGTAGATGCCCGCAACGACACCCTCGATCGCCTGATCGAGGCTCGCGTCCTCGAACACGATGTTCGGGCTCTTGCCGCCGAGTTCGAGCGTGAGCCTCTTGCCGCTGCCGGCGAGGCTCGAGGCGATCCGCTTGCCCACCTCGGTCGATCCGGTGAACGCGATCTTGTCGACACCGCGGTGCTCGACGAGCGCGGCCCCCGCCTCACCGTCACCCGTCACCACGTTCACCACACCGTCGGGCAGGCCAATCTCAGCGCAGATCTCCGCCAGCCGAAGCGCGGTCAGAGGCGTGGTCTCCGCCGGCTTGAGCACGCACGTGTTGCCGCAGGCCAACGCCGGCGCGAGCTTCCAAGCGGCCATCAGCAACGGGAAATTCCACGGGATGATCTGCCCACACACGCCGATTGGCTTGGGCGAACCGCCGGGGTAGGCGTACCCGAGCTTGTCGGCCCAGCCCGCGTGGTAGAAGAAGTGCGCCGCCGCGAGCGGGATGTCCACGTCACGACTCTCGCGGATCGGCTTGCCGTTGTCCATCGACTCGAGCACCGCGAGCTCGCGCGCTCGCTCCTGCATACGCCTGGCGATGCGGTACAGATACTTGCCCCGCTCACGGGCGGGCAGTCCTGCCCACACGGGCTGGGCTCGCCGAGCGGCTGCGACCGCTCGATCGATGTCTCCCGCATCGCCCCGCGCGAACTGACAGAGCGCCTTTCCGGACGCCGGGTTCAGCGTGTCCATCAACCGGCCAGAAGCGGACTCCACGAAGGCGCCGTCGATGAAGTGCCCGATGCTGGGCGCGATCTCCACTCGCGTCGTCTCGGGGGCAGGCGCGTACCCCCAAGCCGAGGCAAACTCGAGCGCGGGCGAGCCGCCAGCGCCGGCCGCCGACGTCCGAGCGACTCGCTCGGGCCCGCCAACGGCACCCTCTTGCATCGTGGTCATCGTTCGTCTCCCATCACGCCTGCCCGAAGTCGTGCATCGCGGGGTACCGCCCCGTTTCCAGCTTCACGAGCTGTCGCAGCACGTCGTCGCCGAGACTCGAGGCCCCGAAGCGAAAGAGCTCCGGTGTCAGCCACTCGTCGCCGAGCGTCTCCTTGACCATCACAAGGTAGTGCAGCGATTGCTTGGCGGACCGGATACCACCCGCCGGCTTCATGCCGATCCGCTTGCCAGCGCCGAGCCACGCGTCGCGAATCGCCTCGAGCATGACCAGCGTCACGCCCATGGTCGCCGCCGGGCTGACCTTTCCCGTGCTGGTCTTGATGAAGTCGCCAGGGCGAATCGACTCGATCGCTAGATCGCTCGCCCGGCGCACATTGTCGTACGTCACCAGCTCGCCTGTCTCAAGGATCACCTTGAGGTGCACCTCGCGCGCGCCCTCGTCGCACACCTGCGCGACCTCCCGGATCTCCTCGGCGACCTCGTCGTAACGGCCCGCGAGAAACGCGCCTCGGTGGATCACCATGTCGATCTCGTCGGCGCCGTCGGCGATCGCCCGCTCGGTGTCGCGCAGGCGCACATCGATCGGATACTGCCCGCTGGGAAAGCCTGTCGCGACGGACGCGACGCGCACGCCCGTGCCATCGAGCCGCTCGCGCGCCACGGGCACCATCGCGGGGTACACGCACACCGCCGCGACCGACGGCACGCGCTCACCGAGCAGCGCCTCATCGTCCGGCATCGGACGGATCGCCTTGGCGCACAGCGACCGCACCTTCTCGGGCGAGTCCTTGCCCTCCAGCGTGGTGAGGTCCATCATCGACATCGCCAGCCGAAGGCCCGCGCGCTTCGCGGTCGTCTTGATCGAACGCGTCGCGAACGACGCCGCCCGCGCGTCCGCCATTACCCGATCCACGGTGACACTCGAAGTCATGCGAGAAGTCTATCGCTCGACCCGACGGAGCTCCCCCGAAACCCCGACAAACAGGCCCTCGCGCGTGTCGATGCGAACGCCGCCGGTCGGCGTGATGCCGTCCAAACGCCCGGCGGCGGCCACCTCGCCCGTGCCCGCGATGAGTTCCACTGGCCGATCCCGCCAGGCCAGCACGCGCTCGAGTAGCGCGACCCTAGAGGCCGAGAGTCCCTCGCGCTCGTGCTCCTGCAAGGCCCGCGTCAGCGAGTCGATCAACGCCGACCCGAGGGGACCGATCTCGACGGCTCGCTCCATCGCCGTCCGGAGCGTGGCAACCGTCCGCCCGAGGTCCTCGAGCGTCGCGGCGTCCACGTCCGCGTTCAAGCCCACGCCCACGAGCAGCCACGCCCCGCTCGGCGTCTCCAGCCGCTCGATGAGCACGCCCGCCACCTTGGCGCCGTCGAGTAGCACATCGTTCGGCCACTTGATGCGCAGCCGATCGTCTTCCAGCTCGGGCTTCACTCCATCCACGATGGCGCCTCGCGCCGCGAGCGCCGACAGCAACGCCACGCCCCCCACCGCGTCGGGACGCACACGCGTTGGCCACCCAATCGTGAGCCACACCCCGCCCTTCGGCGAACGCCACACTCGACCCAGACGCCCGCGCCCGGCCGTCTGCACATCCGCGGACACAACGAACGGTTCCCGCGTAACTCGATCGACCTCGATGCGTCGACGCGCGTGGGAGCTAGTCGAATCGATCTCGGAGAAGTGCTCCCGACGCATCACGAACGCGAGATCGCGAGACGCGCGATCTGCAACGCGTTCAGCGCCGCGCCCTTTAGAATCTGGTCGCCCGCCACGAACATCTGGTACGCCAGGTATCGATCGCCATCGCGGGTTGCTGGATCTGGACGCACGCGTCCCACCAGCACGTTGTGGCGCCCGCTGGCCTTGAGCGACGTCGGGAACATATTGCCCGTTCGATCATCGAGTAGGTCCAAGCCCAGCGCCGCATCAAGTGTCTCGCGCACCTCGGCCTCGGTCGCGGGCTCGGCAAGCGTCATGTGGATCGACTCCGCGTGCGCACGCATCACCGGGACTCGGATGCACGTGGGGCACACGTCGACCTCGGGGTCGCCCCACATCTTGCGCGTCTCATCGATCATCTTCTGCTCTTCGACATTCAAGCCCGTGTCGGCGTCCACCGGCGTGTCGTGGCTGAACACGTTGAACGCGCACGGCTCGGCGAATAACTCCGGGCTCGCCTCATCGCCCGATAGCACGCGCTCGGTCTGCGATCGCAGCTCTTCCATCGCCGGCGCCCCGGCGCCCGAGACCGCCTGATACGTCGAGACGATCAGCTTGCGACAGCCGAACCGGCGACGAAGGGGCGTCGCCGGCACGAGCATGATGATCGTTGAGCAATTCGGGTTCGCGATCAGCCTCGCGTCACCGATCGCGTCCGCGTTCGTCTCGGGCACGACCAACGGCACGTTGGGATCCATGCGAAAGGCCGAGGAGTTATCAACGACCAACGCCCCGCCATCGACAAACCGGGGCGCCCACGCTCGCGCTACGCCCGACGAGGCCGCGAGAAAGACGAGCGCACACGCCGACGGATCGGCGTCGTCAAGCGTGGACACCGTGATCGACGCGTCGCCGTACACGACCGACGTGCCGGCGCTGCGCGCCGAGGCGAGCGCGACGATGCGATCTGGCTCAACACCCTCATCGTGCAGCAACTGGATCAGCTCGGCGCCAACCGCTCCGGTGGCACCGACGATCGCGATCTTTCCACTTCCAAGACTCACGACGCGCCCTCCTCGAGCGCTCGCTCGATCCGATCGCCGATCGCAGAGAGTGTCGGCTCGCAGCCCGCGGCATCGCCGACCACGTTCTCGCGCCCGCGGAGCACCGCGTCGGTGTCCTTGAGCACGTGCCCCGTCAGCACACACACAACACGCGCGCGGGCGTCGATCGTGCCCGACTCGACAAGCTTGCGCAGGCCCGCGACCGACGCGCACGAGGCCGGCTCGGCGCCGATGCCTGATGCGTCCACCCGGCGCTTCGCGGCCATGATCTCGTCGTCGGTCACCGCCTCGACCACACCGTCCGTCGTCTGGATCGCGTCCACGCACTTGCCCCATGAGACCGGCGATCCGATCCGAATCGCCGACGCGAGCGTCTCGGGATTCGGCACTGTGCGCGCGCCTCCCGAGAACGCCTCCTGGAACCCCTGATGCAGGGGCGCGGCGCCGGCGGCCTGAATCACCGCGATCCGCGGCAACCGATCGATCACACCGATCGATCGAAGCTCTCGAAGCCCCTTGAAGATCGCCGACGAATTCCCGAGGTTGCCGCCCGGCACGACGATCCAATCCGGCGGCAACCAATCGAGCTGGTGCATCATCTCGATGCCGATCGCCTTCTGCCCTTCGATGCGATACGGGTTGATCGAGTTGAGCAGGTACACGCCGTGCGCCGAGCAGACCTCCTGCACAAGACGCATCGCGTCGTCGAAGTTGCCACGGATCTGCACGACCTCGGAGCCGTACGCGATCGCCTGAGCCAGCTTGCCCATTGCGATGCCGCCCGCCGGGATGAACACGAACGCCTTGAGCCCACAGCTCGCCGCGTACGCGGCCATCGACGCCGACGTGTTGCCGGTCGAGGCGCACGCGACCGCCGTTTGCCCGAGTCGCCGGGCCGCCGTCACGCCGGCGGTCATCCCGCGATCCTTGAACGACCCGGTAGGGTTGTGCCCCTCGTGCTTGAGCGCGAGCCAGTTCACACCCGTCCACGCGCTCAACGCCTCGCTGCAGTACAAGGGCGTGTTGCCCTCTTGCATCGTCACGATCTCGCCGTGCTCGACCGGCAACACAAGCTCTCGGTAGCGCCAAACACCCGAGGCGTCGGGCCCGCCCATCGCTCCAGACCGATCGCGGAACAGCGTCCGCGCGCCCTCGGCGGTGAGCCCCTCCAGATCGTGCTCGACCTCGAGCAGACCGCCGGACTCCGATCGATACCGCAACTCATCGCCGGCGTAGCGCTCGCCGGTTTCCACGCATCGCAGCGACCATGGCGTTGAGTCGCTCACGCCGGCCTCGCCCCCGGCACGTCGGCCCGCGAGAGAAAGTACGACCCACCGCACACGCCCACCGCCGCCTCGCCCGCGTCTCGCGCCGTCTCCTTGGATCGGCACAACGCAAACAGCGACGGTCCCGAGCCACTGATCGACGCGCCGAGTGCGCCCGCCGAACGCATCGCGCTCAGCGTTTCCTCGGCACCATCGATCAGGCCGATACGGGTCGGCTCCGCAAGCACATCGCACATCGAACGCCCCAGCAGATCCAGATCACCCGAGTAGCACGCGCTCACAAACGACGCCAGGTCGGCCGATTGCTGGATCGCGTGCGCCATCGGCGTCTCCTTCGGCAGCGCGGCCCGGGCCTCCCGGGTCAGCACCTGAGTCCGCGGCCGGACCACCGCGAGCCACAGCCCGGCGGGCAGCGGCAGTCGAATCACATCGACCGGATCCGTTCGACGCACCAACACGAGCCCCCCGAGCAGCGCGGGCGCCACGTTATCGGCGTGCCGCCCCGACGCCAGACGCTCGCCCTCAATGCACGCGTTCAGCAGTTGGGCGCGACGCAGGGGCGAGCCGAGCGCCCGGTTGGTCGCGAACGCCGCGGCTACCGCGCTCGCCGCCGATGATCCCAGCCCGCTGCCGATCGGCATGCCCTTGTGCAACTCGATGGCCGCGTGTGCGCGCACGCCCACGTCGTCCAGCACCGCGCGGGCCGCCGCGGCCGCGGTGTTGTTCACGCCTGTTGCGGGCAGCTCACCGACGCCGTCGTCGCCCTCGATGCGTTCGACCTCGGCCGTCGCGGACCCCGAGCCGCGCCGCTCGATCCGCACGCGCGCCTCATCGCCCAACCGCTCGACCGCGAGCCCGAGCACATCGAACCCCACGCCGAGATTCGCAACCGTCGCGGGCGCGAACGCCGCCGCAGAGCCGATCACGCCCCACCTCCCACAACGCCGACGCCCATGAATGAGGCGATCGTGGCCAGATCCGATATCACGCCGAACGCGGTGGGATCCGCGCCCGCACCGGTCCCACGCACCACGATCGGGCGCTCCCCGTTGAGCTCGGTCCAGATCGCCGCGCCGACCTCGGCACCCAACATGCCGCAGAGCGGCGACGTCGTCTCGATCTCGCGCAAGCGCAGCGAGGCGCCCTCGGCCCGGTCGATCACTGCGAGGTACTTGACCTCCTCACCGCGCTCCTTCGCGGCCGACAACCGCTGCGAGATGCCCGCGCCGGCACGGTCGAGCGCTTCTCGAACGCTCGGATCGGATACGTCCCCGCTCGACATCGGTGCGAACGGCTCGACCGCGACGCTTTCTGACAGTCCAGCCATCCGAGCGAGAATGACCGCCTTGCGCGTCATGTCCCGCCCCAGCAGATCCTCTCGCGGGTCCGGCTCGGCGAACCCCTTGGCTACCGCCTCCTCGACGATCGCCGCCAGAGCTCGCCCGGTCGCGAGTTGATCCAGAATCAACCCGATCGTGCCCGACAGCGACGCCTCGATCCGCACCACGCGATCGCCGGCGCCTTGGATCGTCTCGAGCGTCCGCGCGATCGGGAGCCCCGCGCCGACCGTCGATTCGCCGAGCAGTCGTCCGCCGCCCTCGCGCTCGGCGTCACGCAACGACTGATACGCCGAGCCGTCGCAGGCGAGAATCTCCTTGTTCGCGG
>JBCAXI010000124.1:0-7689 GCA_038534175.1 Planctomycetota bacterium
GGTGTGCTCGCGGTTCCAGGTGCCGCCCTGGTCCCAGGTGTCGGGCACGATCTGGTCGTTGTAGATGAGGATGTGATTGGCGGAGTTGTTGGGGTCGTCGTCGATGATGGGGAGGAAGTCGCGCGCATCGCCGTAGCTGCGCACGAAGTGGTTGTCGATGATGTTGTGCAGCAGGCCGTCGAGCGTGGAGCCGGTCGCGCCGGTGAGGGCGGAGCTGTAGTAGCCCGCGGGTGGGCCGAAGCCGTCGTCGAGGGCCAGCGCGGTCATCGGCGTCGCGGCGAGGGCGCAGGCGCCCAGCAGGCTCTTGGCGTTCATATCTCTGATCTCCATCCGACGGCGTCCCAAGGGTTTGGGCGGTTCCAGTCGACCGCGAGTGTAGCGCCAATCGGTCGAATTGCCGAGCCCAAGGGCCAGAATCGGTGGCACGCTCGAGAGGGCCGACCGGCCAGGTCGTTGGCTGGCCCCAGACCACCTAGAGTCCCCCGGACGGCCCCTCGGCGGGGCGGGCCGACCCCTCACCCCCCACCGCGCGATCCCCGCCGCCAAACATCGACCTGCTTCGAAAGGCTCTGACCATGGCGGACACCCACTACGACCTTGTTGTCATCGGCGGCGGCCCGGGCGGCTATGTCGGCGCGATCCGCGCCGCGCAGCTCGGCATGAAGGTGGCGGTGGTCGAGCGCGCCAAGCTCGGCGGCGTCTGTCTCAACTGGGGCTGCATCCCCACCAAGGCCTTGCTCGCCAATGCCGAGATGTACGAGAAGGCCCACGCCCAGTCCGACTTCTGGGGCCTCGAGTTCAAGGGCCTGACCTTCAACTGGGACAAGGTCATCAAGCGAAGCCGGGACAGCGCCGCCAAGCTCAATCAGGGCGTCGGCTTTCTGATGAAGAAGAACAAGATCGAGCACATCAACGCCCACGCGAAGATCGTGAGCGCCAAGAAGGGCTCGACCCCCGCCAAAATCGAGATCCACGACGTCAAGGTGCAAGAGGAGTTGACGAGCGCCCCGGTCGAGGTCGGCAAGACGACCAAGTCGATCACCGCCGACCACGTCCTCATCGCCACCGGCTCGGTCGCGCGCGAGCTGCCCTTCGCTCAGTTCGACGGCGACAAGATCTGGGGCGCCCGCGAGGCGATGTTCAACAAAGAGCTCCCCAAGAAGCTCGTCGTCATCGGCGCCGGCGCGATTGGTATTGAGTTCGCGTACTTCTACAACGCCTTCGGCTCCGAGGTCACCGTCGTCGAGATGCTCGATCGCGTCCTCCCCGTTGAGGACCACGACATCTCCAAGGCGCTCGAGAAGACCTACAAGAAGCACGGCATGAAGTTCAAGCTCGGACACATGACCACCAACGTCGAGACCACCAAGTCCGGCGTCAAGGTCACCGTCGCTCCGGTCAAGGACGGCAAGCCCGACGACTCCAAGAAGGAAACCATCGAGGCCGACAAGGTCCTGCTCGCGATCGGCGTCAAGGGCCGCTACGACGGTTTGTTCGACGACAAGCTGGGACTCAAGACGGTCAAGGACCACATCGCGACCGACTTCAAGCCAGGCGAAACACGCGACGAGGCGATCGACTACAAGACCAACCTCGAGGGCGTGTACGCGATTGGCGACGTGATCGGCCCGCCCTGGCTGGCGCACGTCGCGAGCGAGGAGGCCATCATCTGCGTTGAGCGCATCGCCTGGAAGAAGGGCAAGCTCGACCACGAGCCCATCCCGATCGACTACTCGGTCATCCCGGGGTGCACCTACTGCCACCCGCAGGTCGCGTCGGTTGGCTTTACCGAGCAGGCCCTCAAGGACAAGGGCCTCAAGAAGGGCGAGGACTACGAGACCGGCAGCTTCCCGTTCACCGCCAACGGACGTGCGATTGCCGCCGGCGCCACCGACGGCATGGTCAAGATCATCCGCGGCCTCCCCCGCGGCGAGATCCTCGGTGCCCACATCATGGGCGAGAACGCCACCGAGCTCATCAGCGAGATGACCATCGCCCGCCGACTCGAGGCCACCACCGAAGAGATCAACGTCACCGTCCACGCTCACCCCACGCTGCACGAGGCCATCCACGAGGCCAGCCTCGCGAGCGAGGGGCGCGTCATCCATATGTGACGCTGCGTCAGATCGGGCCGTGTGACACAATGTGACACAATCCAGACGAATTGCACTTGAATAGTAATAATAGGCAATTACGATTGTGATGCTGCTTTAGCGGGGTGGATCTCCCATGGAGTTCTAAGCATGCATCATACAAATCATAGGTTCATCGAGCGGATGGCAGGGGCGTGCGGGCTCGCGGCGTGTGGGCTGCTGGTGTTGGGGCCTGGCGTCTCGACGGCTGCCGCAGAGGACTGCATTGGCACGACTCGACGGGTCGCATATCTGTTCTTCGAGGCAGACCTGCTACCAAACGATGGAAGCTATGAGCGGACGACCGGTTCGGCGTTTGCGTTTGCTCACCAACTCTCCTTGGAGATCTGCCCGAGCGACTCGTTCCTGTATGGCGAGGCGGACCTTGACTGGGAGATCGGCGCGGTCCCTGTTGGAGCCGGTGCCAGTGCCGATCTGCCCGACGTGCATTACACCGGACTTTCGCCATGTGCGGCCGGAGGGAACGTAGGACTGGCGGACGCGAATCCAGACGTGTTCATGCTCGTGGATGTCATGGCGGTGCGGGACTGTTGTGGCGAGAACCCTGATCGCGGTCCGTTGGCAGCGCTCGTGGGGGGTGGCGGCGCCGGTGTCATGCTGACGTTTCACTACAGGTACGTGGGAGCCGCCCGTTCGAGCGGCGCCGCGCACAGTTCAGCCATTCCCGTCACGCTTGGTGGTGTAGACGCGCCGTACGTGGAGGGAGCTGGCCGCACAATGCGTCTATTTGTTCTCGCGAGCGATTGTGGCAGTGGTGAATCGTCCTCCGCCGTGAGTTACGTCACAACCGAGTTCGGTCAGCAGGTAACGGGCTTGACGTACGACCCGTTGATGGAAGAGTGGCAAGGAAGTGTCTCGATGCCGCTCTGCGCATCGGAAGGAGACGTCGAGCTCGCAGACATCACGTGCAGCGATTACTCGCTCGATCTGAACGAGGATGGGCGACTCAATGGGATTGATCTTGTCGTCGCCTCATCGATGGCCGGCTCGACCGCCGTACACCACCTGGATCGATTCGACGACCCCGACACCGGAGTGCTCGGCGTGATCGACGTCGAGGAGCAAGATCGCGCCGAACAGCTGATCTCGCGAGTGCTCGCGAGTGGGCTTTCGGCCGGCGTGCTGGGCGATATCGATGGCGACGGCGACGTGGACTGCGATGACGCCTGCCTCGTCGATGCCATGGCTGCGCCGTTCGCTGGCCAGCTGATGGGCTCGGCCTCGTATGTCGTCGAGCTCGATCACGACCTCGACGGAGACAACGACGCCGACGACTCGCTCGAGGTGTATCCGCTTCTCAATCCAGCCGACCTCACCACTGATGGGTTCTCCAACGGCATTCCTGATGGCCAGACCACGCTCTCCGACAACAGTTACTACCTCACTCTGTGGTCGGCGAGTGATCCTGCGGCGGATGTCGCGGGATCGGGCATGTGCAACTACGGCCAAAGTGATGGCACGGTCGATCTGTCGGACTTCTCGTGCTACCTATCCCAGTGGTCGCAGGACGTGGCGTGCGCGAACTCTTGCACACCCTAACCCTCTCACGGCAGCAGGTCGCAGTCGGATGTCGCCCGGGCCTTCGCCCGGGCGTTTCGATTCGTGACCCAGCGCAACACCGCGTCACCAACTCCGTAACGCGACTATCTCGCACCCCCTTCCCAGGTTGAACTTCTCTCAGGTGTTTGGCCTGTTGGTGTCGGCACGCACGGTGGGATGGGCGCTCCGCGGGGGGAGCGACGTTCCGGCGAGGCGAGCCGATGCGGAGGGTTTGCCGTGCCGGGATCATCAATCGTCTCATCCGATAACGCGCGGTTCCTCACCGCATCAGCGGGGCGCTCGCCAGGAAGACCGCCGGCGATGGGCTCGGTAGGGAAGACGATCGGCCTGCTGGGCGCCGTGGGCGTGCTCGGGCTCGGCGCCATCGCGCTCGCCGCGCAGCTCGCCCAGGCCCAGCCGCTCGTGCACACGCCGATGGGTGGCAACGGCATGGGCGGCGCACTGCCCAAGCCCTCCTTCCAGACGCCCGAGCCCACGGGCGAGCGGCGCGTCGGGCGGGCGATCACCCTCGACTTCACCGGCCCGGCCGCGAGCGAGACCGACCTCAGCCCAAGCCCGTTCCTTGACTACCGCCTGCGGGTGATCTTCACCGGCCCCAGCGGGCAGGTGTTCGACGTGCCGGGCTACTTCGCGGGTGACGGTGCCACGGGCACGACGCCCGGCTCGGCGGTCGCGCCCGCGGGCGATGTCTGGCGCACGCGCTTTGCGCCCGACGAGGCCGGCACGTGGACTTGGTCGGCGTCGCTCCGGCAGGGGGACGGCGTGGCGATCGATCTCGACCCCGAGGCGGGCGCGCCTTGGCCGGGCTTCGAGGCCGCGAACGGGGGAAGCGCGTTCGACGGGGCGGGGGCCCGCCGCAGTGCGCTCGGTGCGGGGGGAATGGGGAGCGTGGCCGACGGCGGCCGCGTCGGAGGCGCTGGCCAGAGCACGGTCCGGGGCGCTTTCGACGTGGCCGCCGTCGATCCGAGTGACGACGGCTTCTTCAAGTTCGGCCGGCTCGACTACAACGGCACGCACTACCTCACCTTCACACACGGGCCCGCCTTCATCAAGGGCGGCGTGGACAGCCCCGAGAACTGGCTCGGCTACTACGGCTTCGACAACACCTTCAGCGCCAACGACCGCGGGCCCGACACGCCCGATCGCCTGCACCGCTTCGCGCCGCACATCCAGGATTGGAACCCGGGCGATCCCGACTGGGACAGCCCCGACACGCCCGAGACCAACGACGGCCGCGGCATCATCGGCGCGTTGAACTATCTGTCCGGCACGGGCGTCAACAGCATCTACTTCCTGCCCATGAACATCGGGGGCGACGCGCAGGACACGTGGCCCTATGAGAGCGTCGACATCGACGGCGCCGGCAACGCCAACAACAACAACCTCACCTTCGATCTCTCCAAGCTCAATCAGTGGGAGATCGTCTTCGAGCACGCCCAGCGCAAGGGCCTGCTGCTGCACGTCGTGCTCAACGAGGCCGAGACCGCCAACAAGCTCGAGCTCGACGACGCCACGCTCGGAACCGAACGCCGCGTGTTCTACCGCGAGCTCGTCGCGCGCTTCGCGCACCACAACGCGCTCGTCTGGAACATCAGCGAGGAGTACAACCTCAATCTGAATCTGGGCGCGCAGGCCGTGCGCGACTTCGCCGGCTACATCAAGGCGGTCGATCCGTACGACCGCCCGGTCACCGTGCACAACGCGGGCAATCCCTTCAACCCCAACAGCGGCCCGTGGGCGCCGTTTATTGGTGATGACGCGTTCGACCTGACCAGCCTCCAGCGCGCCCGACAGCTCGACGGCTGGGGCGAGGTCGTCCGCGACTACCGCGAGGCGAGCGCGCAGGCCGGCAAGCCCATCCCCGTCATGATCGACGAGCCCGGCAGCCCCACCCGCGACGCGGGCGGCGACCTCAACGAGTTCCGCAAGCGGGTGATCTACGACATCCTCTTCTCCGGCGGCGGGGGCGAGTGGTTCATCAACGACCGCGACCAGTCGCTCGAGGACTTCCGCGAGTTCGACCAGCTCTGGCGCGAGACCGGCATCGCGCTGGAGTTCATGCACGAGCACCTGCCCTTCACCGAGATGGCGCCGCTCGACGAGGTCATGTTCTTCGACGACGACCTTTTCGGTGGTGCCGAGGTCCTCGCCAAGCCCGGCGCGGTCTACGCCTGCTACTTCCCCGACGCCGGCGGGCTGGGCGGCTCCGACACCGCGGGCATCCTCGATCTCAACGGCCAGCCCGGCACGTACGAGATCCGCTGGTTTAACCCGCGCACCGGCGCGTTCGTGGGCGAGCCGACCAGCGTGGAGGGCGACGGCGCCGCGGCCCTCGGCGAGCCCCCGATCGACGAGACCAACGACTGGATCGCCCTCGTCACGCTCGTTGATCTGCAGGACTGCGACGGCGATGGCGTGCCCGAGTGCCGATGCCCCGCCGACCTCGCGGGCGACAACGCCTCCACCGAGCCCGACGGCGTCGTCAACATGAGCGACTTCCAGACCTTCTTGCAGTTCTGGACGCTCGAGGACCTCCGCGCCGATTTCACCGGCCCCAACGCGTGCGACTTCTCGATGCGCGACGCCACCGTCGATCTCAGCGACTTCGCCTGCTACCTCAGCCTGTGGGCGATGGGCTGTCCCTGATCGACGCGGGAGCCGATTCCCCACCTCAACATCCTTGATCTTTCCCGACCCGCCCGTCACACTCGCCGGGTCCGTCCGGGAGGGATCGATCGATGAAAGCCGAACTGCTCTACGCCTGCGGCCTCGCCGCCGTCGCCACTGTCACCATCGGGTCGGTTCTGGCCCTCAACGCCTCGCCCTCGGCCGAGCGCGACGCCCGCGTCATGGCCGACGAGCCATTCGTCAATTGGGAGACGCCCCACGTCCACCCCATCGACGTGACGCCCGACGGCTCGCGGCTGCTCGCGGTCAACCTGCCCGACGCGCGCCTCGAGATCATGAGCCTCGCCGGCGGCCTCCCGCGCGTCATCGGCTCCGTGCCCGTCGGGCTCGATCCCGTCTCGGTCCGCGCGTTCGACAACGACACCGCCTGGGTCGTCAACCACGTCTCCGACTCGATCAGCGTCGTTGATCTCAACGCACAGACCGTCGTGCGCACGATCCAGACCCAGGACGAGCCCTGCGATGTGGCGTTTGCTGGCCCGGCCGGCGGTGAGATGGCGTTCGTCTCGTGCTCGCAGGCCAACGTTGTGCACGTCTTCGATCCGACCACGCTCGGCGCACACATCGCGGAAATCCCGATCCAGGGCCAGGATCCGCGCGCGCTGGCCGTCAGCCCCGACGGGCTCACGGTGTACGCCGCGATCTTCCAGGGTGGCAACCGCTCGACCATCCTCGGCGGCGGGCTCACCATGGGCGGGGGCTTCCCGCCCAATGTTGTGGGCAACCCGCTCGGCCCCTACGGCGGGACGAACCCCCCGCCCAACGACGTCGCCGCCTTCGACCCGCCCATCAACAGCGAGCTGCCCCCGCCCCCGCCCGTCGGGCTCATCGTCAAGCAGCAGGGCCAGGGCGGCGCCTGGATCGACGACAATGCCGCCGACTGGACGCCCCTGGTCTCTGGCATGGGCGCCGGCGCCTCGGGACGCGTCGATGGCTGGACCCTGCTCGACCACGATGTCGCGATCATCGACGCGGCTTCGCTCAGCGTGACCGGCTACGTCGGCGATCTCAACAACATGAACATGGCGCTCGCGGTGAACCCCGCGAGCGGCGCCGTCACCGTGGTCGGCACCGACGGCACGAACGAGACCCGCTTCGAGCCCAATCTCAACGGACGCTTTGTGCGCGTGCAGATGAGCGACTTCGTCGGCGCCGGCGCGCCGGGCACGGTCGATCTCAACGCCGGGCATCTCACCTATCCGTCGGGTCCAAGCTTCACCCCCATCGCGCAGAGCGAGCGCAACAAGTCGATCGGCGACCCGCGCTGTTCCAGACGATCGCGCGCGGG
>JBCAXI010000125.1:0-7651 GCA_038534175.1 Planctomycetota bacterium
GGCCCAGGCCGCGCAGGGTCGAGCCGAGCCGCAGGCGTCGCTGGATGGGGGTGGCGCTCCGCCTTGGTCGCCCCTACCACGCCCGCGGCCATCACGCGACCGATGCGCTCATCGGCGAAAAACGTGTCTCGGTCATCCATGAGGATCTGGAGCTCGATCGCGGTGACGAGCGCCTGGCTGAGCGTGAGGTCGTCGATCGAGCCGTCCTCGTCCGCGCCCGCCAACTCCTCATCGAGCTCGGCGGTGACCTCCTCGATCTTCTCGAGCCGGTACTGCTCGTTGTTATCGAAGCTCTTGAGCAGCAGCTCGGCCGACGGCGTGATGCTCGCGGCGCTGGGTGGGACGTTTGTTAGCAGCTGTGAGAACCGGGTGTTGTCGCCCGCCTGGGCGGCGTCCCAGACCTGTTCCGACCACTCGCTCGTCGGGCCGGCGGATGCCAGAGTGGTCGCGGCGAGCGAGATGACCCCCGCGAGGCCGAGGCGTCCGATGCGGAGCGTTCGGCGAGGCAGCGGTCGATGCGTCGGGTTGGTTTGGGTCATGGTGTCCGTACCTTGCTCCCCTGGCAGGGGGTTCGCCCAGACGCTCGGCGTGATGCGTCCGTGACGGAATCAGATTACCGCCTAATCAGGGGTGGTGCTCCGTGGTGTATCGGCCTGTGGAGCCGGCATCGCCGATCATCGGCGAACCACGATCGAAAAAACGCCATCGGGGGCGGTATGTTCCGGCGGATCCACGGTTGCGAGGGCTCCATCCTGACATACGCGGACGCGCGGCGTGGAGACGCCCGTTCCATTCCCATGACCCCCAAGGCGGTTCGTGGGATTACCGGTCATTGGGTTCATCGGGTTTATCATCGGATTCATCATTGAGTTCGAACGGTCGGCGCCACGCGAGCCCAAAGGCCACGAGCGTCGCGCCAACCGCCACCACACTGACCATCCCGATCAGCAGCGTCTCGAATGCCACGATGGGGGTTTGGTCTGCGTCAGGCAGGCCGCCGACGGTGAGGGCCAGCAGCCCGAGCAGCGGTCCCGTGGTGTACCCCACGCCGATCAGGGCCTCGTGGACGCCGCCGGCGTCGACCTCTGCGGCCCCGACCTCCATCGCGTAGTACAACGCCGCGGCGTAGATCACCGCCATGCCAGCGCCGAAGCTGGCGAGGCCACCGATCAGCAGCGCGATTGGGCCCACGCCACCCGCGTCCAGCGTGCGCGTGCCCACGGCGATCGCGAATCCGACGAGCAAGAGCCCTGCACCCACGATCGGTGCCCACGGCGCGTGGCGCCAACCGTGCCAACGCTGCATGAGGGTGAACACGCCCACGCGGACGATCATCCAGGTCGAGGCGATGGGCATGGTCCATGCCGCGGCAACGCCGAGGCGCGCGAGCGTCTCGGGCAGGAACGGCAGCAGGCTCGAGGCGACGATGTAGCTCGTCGGCAGCAGCACCCGGAAGACGGTCAAGAGTCGTCGATCGACCGGATCGACCCGGTGCGGCTCGTCGGCGAGGTGCCGACCGGGCTCGGCGCCCATGAAGATCACGATCGGAATCGCCAGCGCGTGCGCCACGCCGAGCAGGGCGATCAGCGTCAGCGGGCTGGCCGCGAGAAGCGGCGCGCTGATCCAGAACGAGACGGCGACGGCACTCGCCCAGACGATGTTGAACCCGCCCACCGCGTGGCGAAGCTCGCGGCCTTGACGTCCGCCGGAGAGATAGCTCTCGACGATCGGCCAGAGCGCTCCGGTGAGGGGTGCGAAGACGACGACCATGGCCCAAAGGCTCCAGGCCGTGGGAGGGCCGCCATCGAGAGCGGAGACAAGCGGTAGCTGGCAGACCGCCGCGATCGCGACCAGCACGCCGATCAGGACGGATCGCGTCGTGACTCTTCTGGATCGCCGAGACATTGCGCGCAGGGCAGGGCTGACTCCCAAAGCGCCGAGGATGTACGCCAGCCCGAGGGCGAGGTGGAGTCCGTAGTTGCCGCGATCGGCGTACCCGAGCGCGGATTGGGCGAGAAATCCGATGCCGTTGGTGACGAGCCCGGTTCCGAGGGATCCGATGAACGTGAGAGCACCGATGGCCCAGAGGGGGGCGGGTCCTGCCGCTCGGTCTGGCCCGGCGTGGCGGCTCGATCCTGGGGTTTGTGCGGTCTGGGAGACGCCGGGCGCCATGCATGAACCTCAAGGAGCCGAGATCATCGGCGTTGCCCGGTCGACGGGGCGATCGTAGCATCGCTGCTGGCTGTCCCCGGCGAACCCGGGATCAGGAGAGCCCGTAGCTCAATTGGATAGAGCGCTGCCCTCCGAAGGCAGAGGTTCCGCGTTCGAATCGCGGCGGGCTCGTTTGGATTTGCAGGCCACCCACGCACCGGCGTCGAGCGAGGGGACGCCGAGTGAGGGCATCGTCGGCGCCGAGAGGGTGGTCGTTCTCATGGCGCAGCAGCACTCGATCTGGACGTGGTCGGCTCTGATTTCTACGGCAATCGGCGCGTCGGCCGCGGCCACGCACGCGTCGTCCCAGACTGAAACCCAGCTGGCTGAGCCGGCGGTCGAGCCCGCCAGCCCCGAGGGCGAGGCGCTCCCGAGCGCCCTCGATCTCTTCGCACGGCACGCCGAGCTTGTTGGGGGTGAGGCGGGTTTCGAGGATCACGAGACTCGGATCATGACCGGCGTCGTGCGAGGCAGCATGGGCGCGTCGTTCATGACGGCCTACTACGAGAAGCCCAACCGCATGGCGCTGATCATGGAGCCGATCGGCGGCGACAAGCTCACCCGCGTGTTCGATGGCGAGTTCGCCTGGGAGGTGATCGGCGATTCGGGCGAGGTCTCGATGCTTCGCGGCGCCGAGCTGCTCGAGTTTGTCGAGTCCTCCGACTTCATGGGCGAGGTCAACTACAAGAACCGGTACCGCACGGTGCAGACGATCGGCACCGAGGAGATCGACGGCCGACCGACGTATCGCGTCGCGACCGAGAGCCGGCTCGGGCGGCGCGGGCTGATGTTCTTCGACCAGGAGACGGGGTACCTCGTCGCGGCGTTGACGCCGCAACTCATCCAGGGCCAAGTGTTCGACATGCAGACACGCCTTTTGGATTACCAGCCGGTGGGCGACATCGAGCTGCCTCGGAAGATCATGCAGACCGTCCTCAAGACGCCGTTCGAGAGCGAGATCTCGATTCGGTCGATCGAGACGGGCGTGGATCGGTCCGAGCTGTTCGAGCGGAGCGAGGCGGTGCAAGCCGCGATCGATGCGGCGAACGCCGCGATGGAAGCCGCGCGGTCGAGCCAGGAAGATGCGGGCGCCTCAGACGACGGCTGAGTCGCTACGACTCGCGCCGCTCGCACGAGACGCCATAGCCCTTGCAGAGCGGGTGGTCGGCGCACCCCTTGCCTCGCGCCTTGCACGCTCGTCGGCCATGGAAAATGAGCATGTGGCCCAGGTCGCTCCATTGCGCGCGGGGAAGCAGCGCCATCAGATAGCGCTCGACCATCGGCACGGTCGCGTCTTGCGGCGCCAGACCGAACCGCTTGGCGAGACGCTCGATGTGCGTGTCGACCACAAAGCCAACATGGGTGTCGAACGCGTTGCCGAGCACGACGTTCGCGGTCTTCCGCGCCACGCCTCGCAGCGTGAGCAGCTCGTCCATCGTCCGGGGCACCTCGCCGCCAAAGTCCTCGACCACGGACACCATCGCGGCGTGCACGGACTTGGCCTTGTTCCGAAACAGACCGATGGTTCGGATGTAGGGCTCGATCTGCTCGGGGGACGCCGCGGCAAACTCGACCGGTGAACGGAACGCGCGGAAGAGGGCGGGCGTGGCCTTGTTGACGCCCGCGTCGGTCGCCTGGGCCGAGAGGATCGTCGCGATGAGCAACTCGTGCGGCGCCGAGTACTCGAGCTCGCAATGCGCATCGGGGTAATGCTCGGCGAGCGCTTCGGCTAGGCGCCGGGCCCGGCGGCGTGCGTTCGGATCGACCTGCGGCAGCGGGAACGGCACGTCGCGCAGGCCACGCGGGTTGGATTCCGGAGAAAACGGGGCCGCGGCCTTCTTGCCGCCACGTTTGCTCGCGGCTTTCTTCGAGGTTTTTTTAGTGGGCTTCTTGGCCATGTCGCTCCTGCGTTCGTCGAGCCACGTCGCGGGCCGTGGTGGGCGGCTGTGGTGAGAGTGGCAATGATGCACCATGCGTCCAGGCATGATCGCGTTGTCGTTGGCCGGGCTGGATCGATCTCCGGATCGGTCCTGGGCCGGCGGGCTGAGGCGAGCCGTCGCGTGGGCGGCGTCGATTGGATATCGCGCCGTGACGCTCGACGCCACCCAGCCCGGCATCCGAGCCCGAGAGCTCGATCGCTCGGCCCGTCGCGATCTGGCCGCGACGCTTCGTCGTCTGGAGCTCGATCTGGCCGGGCTCGACCTGTGGATTCCCGCGAGTCACTTCGCGGACCCGGAGAAGGCCGATCGCGCCGTCGCGGCGGCGGTGGGGGCCATCGAGCTGACCGCCGACCTGTCGACCCTCGTTGGCGACGAACGCGGTGTGGTCTCGCTCACGCTGCCCGAAGAGCCCGACGCGGCGCTGGTCGCCCTGCTGCGGGCTCGGGCCGACGCCTGCGGCGTGCAGGTCGCCGATCACACGTGGGTCGCCAAATCGGAGGATCGCTTGGGCGCCGATCGATCGCCCGACGAACCGCTCGGCGTGGGGATCGATCCGCCGACGGTTCTGATCGCTGGCGGCGATCCGGCGGCGGCTGCGGCCTCCCTCGGGCGCGGGCTCAAGTCGGCCCGATTGGCGAACCTCGCCTCGGGCGGGCGGGCACCCCTCCACGCCGCGGACGGCAAGCTCGATGAGCTCGGTTATCTGGTTTCGCTCTCCACCTCGGGCTACGAGCGGTATCTCGTGGTGGACGTCCGCGGGCTGGGTGACCAGGCCGGCGCGGCGAGCGACGCGGCGCGTCGCCTGCTGCCTCACACGCCAGCGCCGTCCACCGGATAGGGCTCGAGCTCCAAATCATGACGCTTGCGAGAGGGGTGCCTGGGGGCGCCGTTCTGTGTGACCCCGATGCACATCGGTCGGCGCCCGCCGAAGGACGAGACGACGTGCGCCGCGCGGTCCGTGCCGGCCCCATCAATGCCCCAGGCAAACCAGAGCGTGTCTGCGTGCTCGATCACACGCTCGAGGTGCGCGTCATTCTCGGGCAGGCGCACCTGGTCATTGCTCGCGAAAAGCTCGGCCGGCTGGGGCGTGATGCGGCTGAACAGGTTCACCACTCGGAACGAGCCAAAGCCCCATCGCTCGGCGAACGCCCGCACCGCCCGGATCGTCGCGTCGTCGCGCTGGGCGTCCGCCCGGCTCGGGTTGAGCATGACGACCGCGAGCGTGGGCAGGGTATCGCTCCAACGCCGGAGGAGCTCGAAGCGGTGGAGCCCGTCCTCACTGAAGACGGCATCGCTGGACATCGGCGTCAGCCCTGCAAGGCCGCGAGCTCCTCGTCGGGGATGTCCGCGTTGGTGTAGACCTTCTGCACGTCCTCGTTGTCTTCGAGCACGTCGACAAGGTTTAGCACCTTGCGGGCGTCGTCGCCGCGGACCTCGACGTTGGTGTCGGGAATCTTGGTGAGCTCGGCCTGAGCGATCTCGATGCCGGCCTTCTCGATCGCGTCCTTGACGGTGATGAACTCGGTCGGCTCGGTGAAGACGGTGAAGCCGTCGCCCTCGCCCTCGGGCAGCTCGACGTCCTCGGCGCCCGCGTCGATCGCGATCTCCATGAGCTGGTCCTCGGTGGTCTTGCTCGCGTCGATGAGGATCTGCCCACGCGACTTGAACATGTACGAGACCGAGCCGGACTGCCCCATCGAGCCGCCGCCCTTGTTGAAGGCGGTGCGCACGTCGCCGACGGTGCGTGTCTTGTTGTCCGTGAGCGAATCGACGACGAACGCGACGCCGCCGGGCCCGTAGCCCTCGTACGTGATCTCCTCGTAGGCGTTGCCCTCGGCGGCGCCGCTGGCCTTCTCGATGGCGCGGTTGATCGTGTCCTTGGGCATGTTGGCGTATCGGGCCTCATCGATCGCGTAGCGGAGGGTGAGGTTGGCCGAGGGATCGGGGCCGCCCTGGCGCACCGCCGCCATGATCGCGCGGCTGCACTTCGACCACATCTTGCCCTTCGCCTTGTCCTGGCGGGCCTTGCGATGCTTGATGTTCGCCCACTTGCTATGACCAGCCACGTCGTGCTCCCCGATCAGGCCGCGACGTTGTGCCGCGGACCCGCGATTATTGCGTTTAACTACTGAGGCGGCTCTCCGCCGTCGGCGTCTTCGGCCTCGTCCCCAGCCGGGTCCTCTTCGGCGATCGGCGCGACCGGCGCCGGCGCGCCGCGATCGAGCGCGGCGAGCTTCTCGGCGATGTTCTGCTGTCGCCGGGCCATCTCCGCGACGCGGGCGGCGTTGCCACGCTGGCGGAGCAGCCGCAGCGAGTCTCGCACGCGAGCCTCGGCCTGCTTCCAACGGATGCCCGCCAGATCAAGCTCGCCCAGTCGGTAGTGCGTGTCGGCGAGGTGGTCGAGCAGCACGCCGTTGGCGGCGCCCTCGGGTCGCTCCACCGCTCGCAGCAGCCACGTTCGGGCCCCCGGCACGTCCGGCCCGTTGACTCGCGGCGTGTCGGCGAATCGGCCCTGGCGGTATCGGAGCCAGCCGATCGAATCGAGCACATTGGGCGAGGCCGGCTCGCGCTCGGCGGCGAGCTCGAGCAGCGGCTCGGCGCCGGCGAGGTCGCCCGACTCGAGGAGGTCGTAGCCGAGGTTGTTCGCCGCCATCCCGTGCGCGTCGTCACGCTCGAGCACGGCGCGGTAGACGCGGCGCGACGCCTCGGCATGTCCGGCGACACGCAGCTCGATGCCCGTGTGGTAGAGCAACTCGGTGCGGACGCCGCCCATCCCGCCGACCGCCTCGGGGTCGATCCGCCGATACTTGGCAAGGCGCAGAGCCTCGGCGTCGCTCAGCTGCTCGAGCGCGAACGCGACCGCCGCGTCGGCATCACGCAGGTTTGCGACACTCGCCAGCCGCTGATCGAGCAGCAGATCATTGTCGGGGTGCGCTCGAGAGAGCAGCGTGCTCGCCTCGACCAGGTCGGCCCGCCGATCTTGCTGACGCAATGCGCGGAGGGCGTCGGCAAGCCGCGTGAGCTTGTTGTCTGGGTCGGCGAGCGCCGTGCGCTCGGCGGCCTCGACGATCTGGCGGGGCGTCCGGTCCGGACGACGCGCCATGATGTACACACGCTGGGCAAGCACCTGCGGGGCCAACACCCGATCCTGATCGACGAAGAGCTGCAGCATGTCCTCCGCCGCGCGCACCGCGCCCGCGTCGGCGTCGGGATGCAACGCGGCCGTGATGAGCTCGGCCATCAGCCCCGACGCGGCCTGTGCCTGCGGGCGGGTGAGCTGGAGCTCCGGTGGCAGGATGCGCGCTAGCTCGGCGGCGGCCTCTTCGTGTCGTTCGCGCGTCAGCAGCAGCTTGGCGAGATCGAGCCCTGCCTCCAATCCTCTCTGGCTCTTCTGCAACCTCAGCAGCAATAGATCGTTTGCCTCCGGGCCGCGATCGAGGACGTCTCGCAGCAGCGACTCGCGCCGCTTGGCCAGCACGGGATCGAACGCACGATCGAGC
>JBCAXI010000126.1:0-7618 GCA_038534175.1 Planctomycetota bacterium
CCCGTGAAGATGGACGACGGGCACCACCGCGTCTTCAAGGGGAAGTGGACCATGATCTCGTTCTTGGGTTGGGCGAGGATGACCTTGACGCGGTGTCGGAGGTCGATGATGTCGGCCGCCTTGAGCATGGTGGCGACGGTCTGGGTGTAGAGGTTGTCGGGATCCTGCGGGAAGCCGAGCTCGTCGAAGACCGGATCCCAGGCGAGCTCATCCGAGGAGATGTTCTCGTGCTTGGTGGCGGCCTGGGCTTTGGAGTGGGTATCGGTGGTGGTCATGTTCGTGGATCCGGGCAAACGCGATGATGTGAGCGCGCAGCGGCGCTGGGATAATGGCTAATCGGCTAACGGGGGACGAGACGTGGGCCGAAATGGGCGCCTCGTGGTCGACGCTCGGCGGCGCGGCCGGGGCGACGCCACACCTCGGCGTGCCCATCACATGGCGCCTCGGGGCGTGGGTCGTGGCGTACGCTGGATGGCATGGGGACGGGACCGTTCACGGCTCGGCCTCGCTTGTCGCCAACGTCCGTTGCGGGGCGCGCACACGTCGTGTCGCCCGCGAAGGGGGAAGAGAATGGTAGTCTACTCGGCCGCGGATTTGCTCTGGGCGTCCAAGATCAAGGGTGTCGCGGAGGACCTGGGCGTGCCGTGCAGGCCGGTTCGATCGGTTGAGATGCTGGAGAGCCGACTCGCCGATTCTGAGGTGCGGGCGTTGATTCTGGACTTGGACGCCCCGGAGCGTGCGTGGGCGTTGCTGGAGGCCCTGGATTCACGCGAGGGCGGGGCGGAGGTGGCCCGTGTGCGCGTGCTGGCCTTTGGGCCGCACGTGGCGAAGGACCTGCTCCAGGCGGCGCGAGATCGGGGCGCCGACGAGGTGCTGACACGCGGGGCGTTCGACCACGCGTTGCCTGAGATCCTGCTGCGGCTGGAGAGCGGGGCGTCTCGATAACCGCGGGGGCTTGGGTGGGCGCCTCGGTGGTCGTCGGAGTTTGAGGGACGTTCGGCGATTGAAGATTGCGTGCGGGCGTTGGATGGGCGGGGTTGGGCACCTAGAGTTGGGGCCAAGGTCGGCCCGCGTCCCGTGCGTTCGGGAGCGGAGACCACGACTCGAACCACCCCAGCGGGGTTGCCGGCGACATCAGGTCGCGGGCATCGTCCGGGTGGGCCGTTCCGGTTGCCGACGCCGGAGGAAGCGCCTTGGCGCGACGGGCCCACGACCGGCGGAAAGACCACCACATTCGATGATTGACGAAACGCTGATCGCCTCTCTGGGCGTCGAGGACGCCGAAGCCGACGCGCTGCTATCCGAGGCCTTCAAGGACGGAGTGGGGGAGGACATGATGGAGGCCGTGATCGGCGACTCCGTCAAGGACCTCGCGCCGGGCAAGCTCATCAAGGGGCGCATCCTCGGCATGGCTGGCGACGACGTGGTCGTCGAGGTCGGGCTGAAGAGCGAGGGCCTGATCTCGAAGGAGGAGTTCGACAACTTCTCCGAGCTCAAGCCGGGCGACGAGATCGACGTGCTGCTCGAGACGATCGAGGGCGACGAGGGGCTGGTGCAGCTCTCGAAGCGCAAGGCCGATCGCCTGATCAATTGGCAGCGGATCATCGACACGACGAAGGAAGACGACATCGTCGAGGGCACGGTGATGCGGAAGATCAAGGGCGGCCTGCTCGTCGATATCGGCGTGCCGGTCTTCTTGCCCGCCTCGCAGGTGGACATCCGCCGCCCGAGCGACGTCGGTCAGTTTGTTGGCAAGAAGGTGCGCGCGTGCATCCTGAAGATCGACAAGGAGCGCCGCAACATCGTCATCAGCCGTCGCAAGCTGATCGAGGATGAGCGCAGCGCCGCCAAGCGTCGCCTGCTCGAGAACATCAAGGAGGGCGACACGGTGACGGGCACCGTGAAGAACATCGCCGACTTCGGCGCCTTCGTGGACCTGGGCGGCATCGACGGCTTGCTGCACATCACCGACATGTCGTGGGGCCGCGTGAACCACCCGTCGGAGATCGTCTCGATCGACGAGAAGATCGAGGTCCGCGTTCTCAACATCGACTTCGACAAAGAGAAGATCGCGCTGGGCCTCAAGCAGAAGGAGGCCAGCCCCTGGGAGGCGATCGAGGCCAAGTACCCCGTGGGCAGCCGCATCAACGGCGAGGTCGTCTCGATCATGTCCTACGGCGCCTTCGTCAAGCTCGAGGATGGCATCGAGGGGCTCGTGCACATCTCCGAGATGTCGTGGACGCGTCGCGTGAGCCACCCGTCCGAGATCGTCGAGGTCGGTAAGCCGGTCGACGTCGTCGTGCTCGACATCGACAAGAACAAGCAAGAGATCAGCCTCGGCATGAAGCAGACCGAGGTGAACCCGTGGGAGCTCGTCAGCGAGAAGTATCCCCCGGGCACGATCATCGAGGGCGCGGTGCGCAACCTGGCGAACTACGGCGCGTTCGTCGAGATCGAGCCGGGCATCGACGGGCTGCTGCACATCTCCGACATGTCATGGACCAAGAAGGTCACGCACCCCAACGAGGTCCACAAGAAGGGCGACATGGTCAAGTGCGTCGTGCTCGACGTGGACCAGGAGAAGCAGCGCATCAGCCTGGGCGTCAAGCAGCTCACCGAGGATCCCTGGCTCGAGGCCATCCCGGGCGCGTACCAGCCGGGCATGGTCGTCCGTGGCGTGGTCACCAAGATCACGAACTTCGGCGTGTTCGTCGAGCTCGAGGACGATCTCGAGGGTCTGCTGCACATCTCCGAGCTTGCTGACCACAAAGTCGAGAACCCGCAGGAGGTCGTCAAGGGCGGCGAGGAGATCGACGTCAAGATCCTGCGCGTTGACATCAGCGATCGCAAGATCGGCCTGAGCCTCAAGCGTGCCCAGTGGGGCGACAGCTCCGGCGGCGGCACGGACTACTCCACCGATGGTGGCGGTGGTGGCGGCATGCCGCGCTTCGACCCGCCCACCGGCGGCGGCATGGGCGACCACGACGCGATGGGCACGGACAAGATCCAGCTCTGAGCCGACGGTCTCCGACGCACCCCTGGGTGCGTGGCCATCCGGTGCCGATATCAGCGCACGACACAGGGGCTCCGGCGTTCGCCGGGGCCCTTTTCTTTGGGTCATTCCCTTCGATCTTCGGTTGTCGGGCTCACGCTCGGCGGCGGGGCGTCCCGGGCTTTGGCAAGCTGGGGCGTCCTAGCAGAGGGCGGCGAAGCTCAGAAGCGCGAGGAACGCGATCTGGCGATGCCGGTACGTGAGGGTCATCATCTGGGCCATGGGCCGATCTCCGGTTGTCTGCCAGAGACCGAGTCAAAGACCGTGCCAGCCGAGGCCCAGGGCCCGGAGGGCGTCTGAGAGCGTGCCCATCGCCGGTGTGTTGTGCGAGGGCAACGAGGGTGTTGATAATGGGCCGCAGCGCGCGGGTGGTGCGGGTCCGAGAATCAATCATGAGCAAGCGGCAACTCGCGTGGATGGGGACGGCCTGTGTGGGCCTGGGCGTTGTGGGCACCGGTGGCTTGGGCCTGAGCGATGTGGGCCTGGGCGGATTCGTGTCGGCGGCGCAGCCGGCCGACGAGGCGCCGCCGACGACGTTCGAGTCCACGCTTCCGAGCGCGCGTCCTTGGGAGGCCGAGCCGCGAACGTTGGTGATGCCTCACGCGGAGGGCAAGGCCGCGCTTCTGGATGCGTCGCGCGCGCTGGCGGCGTTCGAGGCGGCTCGCGCGTGGGTGAACCAAGGTCAGGTCGGCGAGGCGGGAGCGTCCGGCGAGGCCGACGCGAACGATCCGGCGACGTGGACGGGCGTGCGCGTGACGCTGCGGATCGGCAACTCAACGCTGGGGCGTGGGCGTGTGGTGGATCCCGGCGGCGATGGCCCGGCGATGCTGCGGGCGGCGGTCGGGGAGGCGATCGAGTCGATGCGAGAGCGGCTGCCCTCGCGGGCCGCGGCCGAGCGTCTCGCGGAGCTCGGCCGCGCGACGTCGCTCGAGCTCGAGTTGCTTGGCCCGCTCGAGGCGATCGCGAGGGACAAGCTCGATGAGCCGACGACGGCATTGCGTCCGGGCCTCGATGGCGTGGGCGCTCGGGTGGGGAATCGCTTCGAGGCGCTGTTTCCCGGCGAGCTGTGCATGATGGGCACGGCGCCGGGGCGGGCGTTCGGCTCGGTTGTCGCGCGGCTCACGGAAGAATCGCGGCTCGGACTCATGACCGCGGCGACACTCGCGGACGAGCGAGACGTCGTGTTCTATCGATGCCGATCGTCGCACGTGGTGGAGCTGGAGCACGGCACGGCCCCGCGGTTTCTTCACCGAGGTGGGCGCGTGGTCGAAGGCGACGCGTTTGATGCGGCCGCGCTGGAGCGATTCGCCGAACGCCTGGCGGCGCATCTATCGGAGCGGCTGCGGCGGGGGCCAGACCTTGAGAACGAGCAGGCCTGGCTGGCGGCGTACGCGTTGCAGCGCCACGCGGCGGGCGGGCCGGCGTCGGCCGAGGTGGGCTCGATGCTGGATCGAGTGCGCCTGCACGCCCCGAGGTCACTCGCGTCGCGAGCGCTGGCAACGGTGGTAGCCCGCGACGCGCTGGGCGACGATGCCCCGGGCTGGGTCGGGGACGCGCTGCAGGCGTGGCGCGAGGACGACGTGCTTGAGGGCGAGACGGGCGTGGGCCTGCTGATGGTCGCGTGGGCGCTCGCGGAGACGGGCGCCTCGCACGAGTCGGTGGCGGCCCGGCTGCGGCGCGTCTTCGAGGCGACACCCGGGGGCGCGATGGTCGGCGCGATGCCGTTCGTCGGCTGGGCGGTTCGAGCGATGCCGCCCGAGCACGCCGATGTCTTCATCGAGCGACTCGCGGCGGTGCGGGCGATGGTGTGGGACCACCAGGTCGGGCCGGGCGACGTTTCGGTGGACGATCGCGACCTACTCGGGGGCGTGACATTCACACGCGGGGGCGCGCGGGCGCCGACGTGGCACACCGCTCGGCCGCTGGCCTTTCTCGCCGGCTCGATGCTCGATGAGCGACTCGTCGCCGAGGACGAGCGGATCGGGGAGTTGTCAAGGGTGCTTCGGGGATTGCGATTTCTGCGTCAGCTCGCGGCGGATGAGTCGGCGTACTCGTCGCGAATGGTGGGGGCGTTGCCCTGGGGCGTGCGGTCGGCGGTGTGGGAGACGACGCAGCCGTTGGCGGCGAGCGCGCTGACGCTGATCGCGGTGGACGAGGCGCGTCGGGCGGCGGGCGCGATGGGCGGGATCGAGCCGCTCGATTGAGCCCGGGGCGGGCGGCGGGGTCGGCGGGCGATCGAGGTGACATTTCAAGCGTTTGAGCCTACAATTCTCGATCTGAAACGGCTCGCGCGGCGCCTCGAAAGGCGGGCGAGACCGACGTCAGACTTCGGGCGTCTCGAGGACTTCCCAGACGCCCTCTGATGCCCGTTCCCAAGCGAGGATCGACCCCGCATGAGCGACGATACTTCGACCCCCGGCGGCCCGCCGGAAGACCCATCGAACAGCTCTTCTGACGGGCCCGCGAGCGGCTCGGGCGAGAGCGTGATGTCCTCCGTCGCGGCGGGCAACGTGGTCGAGCTGCGCATCGAGAACGAGCTGCGCGACAGCTACCTCACCTACGCGATGAGCACGATCATGGACCGGGCGCTGCCCGATGTCCGCGACGGGCTCAAGCCCAGCCAGCGGCGCATCCTCGTCGCGATGCACGACCTCAAGCTGCGTCCCGGGCGCAAGCACCTGAAGTGCGCGAAGATCGCGGGCAACACGTCGGGCGACTACCACCCGCACGGCGAGAGCGTGATCTATCCGACGATGGTCGGCCTGGCGCAGTCATGGAAGATGCGAGTGCCGCTGATCGACCCGCAGGGCAACTTCGGCTCGATCGAGGGCGACCCGCCTGCGGCGATGCGATACACCGAGGCGCGGATGACGCAGGCCGCGGTGGACATGCTCGCCGATCTCGAGCTCGAGACGGTCGACTTCCAGCCGAACTACGACGACCGGCTCGAGGAACCGGTCGTGCTGCCGGGCAAGTTTCCGAACCTTCTGATCAACGGCGGCATGGGCATCGCGGTGGGCATGGCGACGAGCCTGCCGCCGCATAACCCGGTGGAGATCCTCGACGCGATCACGCGGGTGATTGATCACCCCGAGATCACGCTAGTCGAGCTGATGACCGACGAGACCGACGACGCGGGCGAGGTCACGCGGCTGGGCGTGAAGGGCCCGGACTTCCCGACGGGCGGCACGATCCAGGGGCGCGCCGGCATCGTGGAGGCGTACACAACGGGGCGTGGACGCGTGGCGGTGCGTGGCGAGTGCCACACGGAGGAGAGCTCGACGGGGCGGGTGTCGCTCGTGATCGCCGCGATCCCGTACGCGTTGATGCAGAACACGCTGGTCGAGCGCATCGTGGACGCGGTCAAGGACGAGCGGATCAAGGACATTTCCGACGTGCGCAACGAGTCGGGGCGTCAGGCGCAGACGCGGATCGTGGTGGAGCTCAAGAAGGGCGCCGACCCGACGGTGGTAGAGAATCAGCTCTACCAGCACACGCCGCTGCGACAGACGTTCAGCATCATCAACATCGCGTTGGTGAAGCGCCAACCACGGACGCTGGCGCTGCGCGAGATGATCGACCTGTTCATCGAGCATCGCGTGGACGTGATCCGTCGGCGCACGGCCAAGCTGCTGCGCGACGCGAAGAAGCGCGCCCACGTGCTCGAGGGCATGATCTACGCGGTGTGCGACATCGACGAGGTGATCGCTCTGATCCGCAGCTCGCGCACGCGCGAGGAAGCGATCCAGAAGCTCATGGAGCGCCGGTTCCGGATTCCCTCGGACCACCCGCACGCCAAGCTGCTGCCGCAGCGGCTGCTCGACACCCTTGCGGCGGCCGAGGCCCGCGGGGGCGTGGCGCTGACGCGTGTGCAGGCCGAGACGATCGGTGCGATGCGTCTGATCCAGCTCGTGGGTCTTGAGATCGAGAAGCTCACGAACGAGTACCGCGAGGTGGTCGAGCAGATCGAGGAGTACGAGTCGATCCTGGGCGACCCGGCGCGGGTGCTGTCGATGATCAAGGAGGACTGCGCCGAGCTGCGTGAGCGGCTCGCGCGGCCGCGCCTGACGTCGATCGAGGAGGCCGCGGGCGACATCAACATCGAGGCGCTCATCCAGGAGCACGACGTCGCGGTGACGATCAGCCACCAGGGCTACGTGAAGCGCGTGCCGCTGGAGACCTATCGCGCGCAGGGGCGCGGCGGCATGGGCATCCGCGCGGCCGACAGCAAGGACGGGGACTTCATCGATCGCGTGTTCGTCGCCTCGACGCACGACAACCTGCTCTGCTTCACGCAGACGGGCCGTGTGTTCAAGATCAAGGTGTATGAGCTGCCCGAGCTGGCGCGGACCAGCCGTGGACGCGCGTTCGTGAACCTCTTGGAGTTCAAGGAGGGCGAGCGCACCTGCGCGTACCGAGCCATCCGTAACTTCGAGGCGGGCAGCCACTTCCTCACCTTCGTCTCGAAGAAGGGCATCGTGAAGCGCACCGCGCTCAAGGAGTACCGCAACGTCCACAAGGGCGGACTGATCGCGGTCGGGCTCAAGGACGGCGACGACCTGCTCG
>JBCAXI010000127.1:0-7441 GCA_038534175.1 Planctomycetota bacterium
AACGTGACCGTCGGCGCCGGCATGATCCTGGGCGAGGCCGACTGATCCGTCCGCATGGAAAGTGTCCCATTGACCCGGCTCGATGGGCAGCCTGCTGGACGTTCTGTCCCAAAGAACACCGAACCAAAGGGCTCGGGCAGTGGCACGCCGCGAGCTCTCGAAACAGCACTACGCGTCCTCGAGCGAGTCCTGGCCACGCATCCAGCGTTGCTCGGTATCACGGATGTACAGCTCGGCCCACGGGATCTCGGCGCCCGGCCAATCGGTGAACTCGAGCACCGCGTCGCAGAACGCCTCGGTGGGTCTGATGGAGCCCTCGCGGCTCGCGGTTCGCGCCAGCTCGACGAGCCCATCAGGCTTCCGCTCGCACTCCTCGGCCGCGCGCAACAGCCACTTGTGGAACGGATAGAGCTTGCGGTTCAGCGCCAGCACGGCACGGCAGCCGAATAGCACCGCGCGCGTCGCGCACCAGGATCCCAGATATTCATCGCTCCGTTTGTGCGCCTCGCCCGCGTACCACCGCATCGCCACGACCTGGGCGATGTACGACGCGATGCGATCGTCAACGCCCTCCCTGGGATAGGTCGCGATGCGTTGGACGAGCGCCTCGTACGGCGCGGGGTCGCCCCGGGCGTACTCCACGGTGGCGCCCACGAACGCCGCGCGGGTCGGCTCGTTGGCCGACGCCGCGGCCTGCTCGAGGTACGCCACGTCGAGGTGCTTGATGTCTGCGGCACCGCCCTCGTAGTCGGCGAACTCCGGCGCCCAGACGCAGATCGTGCCGTCGGCGCGACGGCGCTTGTAGTCCTCGTTCGACATGAACACCATCAGGTCCACGTCCGACGTCTCGGCGTGCCACCCCTTGGCGATCGAACCGCCCATGATGACCGCGAGCGCCTCGCCCTCGCGCTCGGCGTGCTCGACGTAGCGATCGATCACCCGACGCTGGTGCGGCCAGATGGCTTGGGTCATGGTGAGCTATTCCTTCGGTGGCCGGTCATCGAATGACTCGATGGGCGGCTCGCCCACCTTGCCGACTTCGAGCGGTTTGGTCTTGTGCGTGGGATCGATGCGCATCTGCAGCAGCTCGACGAAGACCGCGAAGCCCATCGCCGCGTAGATGTAGCCTCGGGGGATGTGGTGGTGGAACCCGTCGGCGACGAGCAGCGCGCCGATGAGCACGAGGAACGTCAGCGCGAGCATCTTCACCGGCGGATGCCGACGCACGAAGTTCGACAGCGGCTTGGCAAACAACAGCATCACGCCGATCGCGATGACCACCGCGGCGATCATGACGACGAGGCGCGTGAGCGTCACGGTGGTGTCGCCGTCGGACGCGGCGTGGGCGACGGTGTCGGTCACGGTAGAGGCCACGGCGCCGTGGGTCTCGAGCGAGTCCGTGCCGAGCGCGGGCGCCGGCTCGCCCAGGCCCTCGGTCATGCCCACGGCCGTGATGACCGAGTCGAGGCTGAAGATCATGTCCATCAGCAGGATCTGAAAGATCACCGAGCCGAGCGTGGCGGGCTTCTTCTGGCCGTCCGCCCCGTGCAGGGCGTGCGGCGCGAGCATGTGGTGGATCTCCTTGGTCGCCTTGTAGAGCAGGAAGCCGCCGCCGGCGATGAGGATCAGGTCCTTCACCGAGAACGCGTGCCCGAAGAGCGTGAACAGCTCGCTCTGCAGCCCCATGAGCCACGCGATGCCAAAGAGCAGCAGGATGCGCACGCCCGCGGCGGCCGACAGGCCGACCTTCCACGCCAGGTCACGCTTCTCTTCGGGCAGACGCTGGGCCAGGATCGCGATGAAGACCAGGTTGTCGATGCCGAGCACAATCTCGAGTGTGGTCAGCGTGGCGAGCGCGGCGAGCGCATCGATCGTGAGCAGTTCGGCCATGCGCCCGAGCCTATCGGCTCACGCGGGGTTGGCGTTAGCGTTGGACGATCGCGAGCAGCGAGGGGGCATGGATAAAGGCGACGACGCAGGCCGCTAGCAGCCAGAGGCGCCAGGTCCGGTCGCGTTGCCAGTCGGCTCGGCAGACCCACAGCCCGACGCCGAGCCCGAGGTAGGCCAGGCCCATTAGCCCCTGGAACGTGACGGTGTACAGCTCGCCCGCCGCGGCGAGCCGCTGGATCGGATTCGCGCCGGTAGCACCCGGCATCGGCTTGGAGAGGCGTGTGAACGCGATCAGCATCGCCCAGCCCAGGCTCCACGCGCCGGCCATGAAGGGCAGGCGGAGCAGGCCCCACGCCATGCCGAGGCGGACGTTCTCGAGCGCACGACCGACGCCGACGAACATCGAGGCTCGGAGCGCGAGCCCGCACTCGGGGCATCGGCACGCCGAGACCCCCTCGAGGTCGTATCGGCAGTCCGGGCAGGTCTCGCGGTGGGTGGCGAGATGCTCGGCGAGGCCGGTCGCGACGCCCGGCATGGGCGCGGCCACGGCCTGCAGCATGTCAAATCTTTGGTTGAGCGCGGTCACGATGCCCTCCGTCATGAGGTTCGCATGCCGGGCATCGCCCGACGAGGGGAGGACGTTGACATCGCTCGGATCGGGCACCCGGGCATCATCGCCGAACGCGCGTTCATATCCAAGGCGCCAGATCGATGATCCGATAACACTGCGTCATAGGGACGCGCCACGCGGGCGCGCGAAGCTGGGAGGATCGATGCAGGCGCCGGAGTGGCACGCATGGGCGACGGGCGGCGTGATCGTGCTCGCCACGGTCGCGATGGCCGCGCGTCGAGCGCCCGCCGATGCGGCGTTGTTGGTCGCGCTGACCGCCCTGCTCGCGCTCGGCGTCATCGAGCCGGCCTCAGCGGCGATGGGATTCGCCGATCCCGCGGTGCTGCTCATCGGCGCGCTCTTCGTGGTCGCCCAAGGCCTGCGCGACGCCGGGGCGCTCCGCGGATGCGTGCGGTGGATCTCGAACGCGGGCTTCGGCGGCGCCGCGCAGGCACTCGTCGCCGGCGCGAGCGCCCTGCTGAACAACACCGCCGTCGTGGCGCTGGCGATCCCGGTCGTGCGCGACGCGGCGCGTCGGCACGGCGTGTCGGCCTCGCGCGTGCTGATGCCCCTGTCGTTCGCCGCGATGCTCGGGGGCGCCTGCACGCTCATCGGCACCTCGACCAACGTGGTGGTGAATGAGCTGTGGCTCGAGCATCTCGACGCGCGGGGCGTCGATCGTCCCGGCGCGGTCTGGCAGTTCTGGTGGATGGCCCCCGTGGCCGCGCCGGCCGCGCTCTTGGGCATGGGCTTCATGCTGCTCGCCTCGCGTTGGCTGCTGCCCGAGCGCCGAGCGCCGGATGAGGTCGAGGGCGAACGCTCCTACGCGGTGGCGATCGAGGTCAACACCGACGCGGACATGGTCGGCAGGACCATCCAGGACGCGGGGCTACGGCGCATCCCAGGCCTGTTTTTGTCGGCGATCGATCGAGAGGGCGATCGTGCCGTCGCGCCGGGTCCGGACGAGGTCGTGCACGCGGGCGACGCGCTGGTCTTCGCGGGTGATGTCGCCGCGGTAGCCGAGTTGCTGCGTCGTCCCGGGTTGCGGCCGCTGGAAGACAAGCCCAACGCCACCGGGCGCGCCGCGGTGGTCGAGGTCGTCGTGCCCGAGGGCTCGCTGCTGGTCGGGCAGACCGTGCGCGAGTCTCGCTTCCGCACGCGGTTCGATGCGGCGATCGTCGCGATCCATCGCGGCGGCGAGCGCGTGGGCGGTCGGCTGGGTGATATCCGCCTGCGCGCGGGCGACACGCTGCTGCTCTGGACACACGAGGGCTTCCACGACGCGCACCGCGAGAGTCGGCGACTGCTCATCGTGAGCAGCGAGCCGGTGCGGAACGGGCGGGGCGCGCCCGGGCGCGCCTGGATCGCCGGCGGCGTGCTGCTGCTGTTGGTGGCGTTGCTCGGCACGCCGCTGGGCGTGCCCAAGCTGGCCGCCGGATTCGGCTGCGCCGCACTGATGGTGCTGCTGCGGTGCACGAGCGTGGCGTCGGCGCGGGCGGCGTTGCCGTGGGACGTGCTGCTCGCCGTCGCCGCGGCGATCGGGCTCGGGCGCGCCGCCGAGTCGAGCGGGCTCGCCGACCATCTCGCCGATGGCATCATGTCGTTCGCGAGCCATCCTCACGCGTTGCTCGCGGTGGTCGCGTTGGCGACGGTCGTGGTCACGCAGCTCGTCACCAACCAAGCCGCGGCGGTCCTGCTGTTCCCGATCGTGGTGCATGCCGCCGAGGCCGCCGGTGCCCGGGCCGAGCCCTTCGTCGTCACGCTCATGGTCATGGCCAGCGCCAGCTTCCTGACGCCCACGGGCTACGCGACGAACCTGATGGTCTACGGCCCGGGCGGGTACCGCTTCGGCGACTTCGCCCGGCTCGGGGCGCCGCTGACACTGCTGGTCGGCGTGGCCTGCGTGGTGTTGGCGCCGATCGTGTATCCGTTCTAGATATGGGTGGCGTGGTCTGAGCGAAGCGAAGGCCACGTCGAGGACCAGGCGTGGCCCTGCGCCCTTCGGGTTCCAGACCACGGCACCCGGGCGAGAAACCCAGCTAGGCTTGCCGCTGCATGCACGTCGTCCTGCTCAACCAGCCGTTCTATCCCGACGTCGCCGCCACGGCGCAGATGGCCAAGGACCTCGCCGACCACCTGGTCGCGCGTGGGCACACGGTCACCGCGGTCTGCTCGCGCTCGATCTACGGGCAACAGGGCGCCACCCTGCCCAAACGCGAGACGATCGACGGCATCCAGATCCGCCGCGTGGGCTCGAACATCTTCGGCAAGAAGGGCATCGCCGCCCGCCTCGCCGACTTCGGGCTGTTCTATCTGCTTGCGACGTGGACGGTGCTCACGCTCCCCAAGCCGAGCGTGGTGGTGGGGTTCACCACGCCACCCTTCATCGCGTTCGTGGGCGTGCTCGCCCGCTGGCTGCGCGGGGCCAAAGCGGTGTATTGGGTGATGGACGTGTACCCCGACGTGCCGATGGCCTGCGGCGTCATGAAGCCGTCCTCGCCCATCACCAAGCTCTGCGCCTGGTTCAATCGCTTCCTGCTCAAGCGCAGCGATACGTCCGTCGTGCTAGGACGCTGCATGCGCGACCTCGTCATCAATCACGGCGCCCCGCCCGAGCGTGTCGCGCTGATTCCTGTCTGGGCCGATCACTCGGGCATCAGCCCCATCGCGCCGCACGAGAGCGCGTACCGCTCGAAGTGGGAGCTCGGCGATCGCTTCGTGGTCATGTACTCGGGCAACCTCGGCCTGGCGCACGACGCCGACACCATGATCGACGCGATGGAGCGGCTCAAGGACAACGAGCGCATCCGCTTCGTCTTCGTGGGCGGCGGCAAGCTCCGCGGCAAGGTCGAGGCCGCCATCGAAGACAGAACGCTCACCAACGCCGAGTGGCACGAGTACGTGCCCCGCGAGGATCTGGGCCAGTCGCTCACCGCCGCGGACGTGCACCTCATCAGCGTGAAGAACGGGCTGGAAGGCACGATCGTGCCGTCGAAGCTGTTCGGCGTGATGGCGGCGGGGCGGGCGTCGGTCTACATCGGCCGACCCACGTCGGAGATCGCCCGCGTGCTCGACGAGACGGCGGGCGGGGTGCTGGTCGAGCAGGGCGACGGCGAGGGTCTTGCCCGCGTGCTGACCGAGCTCGCGGACGATCCCGATCGAGTGCGCCAGATGGGCGCCGCGGCGAGGCGGGCGCTCGAGGGGCAGTACGACGCCCAGACGCTCTGCGGCGAATGGACGGATCTATTGGAGGCGCTGGTGGCTGGACCGGCGTCCACGTCTGATGACACCACCAACACCGCTTCATAGACATGGACTCAATCGACTTAGTCGACTAAACTAAGTCCATGCGGTACATCAATACCCACGAAGCCAAGACCCATCTCTCGCGGCTGCTCGAGCGGGTCGCCAGCGGCGAGACCTTCATCATCGCGAAGGCTGGCAAGCCCATCGCGCGCCTCATCGGCTATCGCGAGGACGACGGCGACCGCGCGGGCGGGCAATGGAAGGGCCGGGTTCGCATCGGCGACGACTTCGAGGCGCCGCTGCCCGAGGAGGTCGCCGGTCCGTTCACGGATCCGTCGTGACCGCGTCCCACGCGCGGGGCTATCTGCTCGACACGCGCGCGCTGCTGTGGTGGCTCGCCGAGCCATCGAAGCTCTCGGACGACGCTCGATCAGCGATCGCCGACGGCTCGAACACGGTGTGCGTCAGCGCGGCCGCGGCGTGGGAGATCGCCGTCAAGAAAGGTCTCGGGCGCCTCGATGTGCCGAACAACCTGCCCGAGGTGCTGCACGCGGATCGCATCGAGGTCCTCCCGATCACACTTGAGCACGCCCTCGCTGTCGCGGATCTTCCGATGCACCATCAGGATCCGTTTGATCGCATGCAGATCGCGCAGGCGAAGGTGGAGGCGCTGGTGCTGGTCACGCGCGACGCGTTGATGTCGCGGTACGACGTGCCGCTGCTGAACGCCTAATCGACAATCGTCTCGCCCTTGGCCTCGCGCCGCGCACGCTCGAGCTTTTCTTTGAAGAGCAGTGAGATCATGTACTCGTAGTCGGCCATGAGCATCGCGAGGTGGTAGCCCGCGCGTCCGTCGAGGAAGCCGAGCTGGACGATGTACATGTAGAGGAAGCGGATCGCCGGACGGAAGGGCAGGTTGGGTGTGACCTTCCGCCGGAGCCACAGGCGCATGCGTTGCCCGGGCGGGAACTGCTCGACCTCTTTCTTCCACTGCTCGGGGTCCATCGCGAGGCGGACCCACTCGTTGCTCTCCATGTCGGCGTACTTGATGTGCTTGTGGACGTAGTCGCTCATCGTCTCGAGACGGATGTGCAGCATGCGCGCGCGCCTCGTGAGGTAGCTGGTCGGGCCGTCGCAGAACATGTGCTCGTGCACGCTGCGGTCCTCGTATCGCGCCTTGCCTCGGCGGAAGAACCGCAGGTTCCACGATGGATACAGGCCCCCGAAGCGGATCGGCTGGCCCATCATCAGGTTGATGCGGTTGACGAAGTAGCCCGTCTCGGGCGCGCCGCTCTGGGCGGCCTTCACAAGCGCGTCGGCGAGGCGCGGCGTGATCCGCTCGTCGGCGTCGAGGATAAAGACCCAGTCGCCCTCCATCGGCAGATGCTTGAGGCCCCAGTTCTTTTGGCGGCTGTAGTTCTCGAACTCGTGCTCGATGACCGTGGCACCGGCGTCGCGGGCGAGCTGCTGCGTGCCGTCGGTCGAGAACGAGTCGAGCACGTGCACCCGCCCGATGCTCGCCGCGTTCGCCACCGCCTCGGCGATGTGGCGCGACTCGTTCAGCGTGGGAATCATCACGTCGATGCGCGGGCCGTCCTCGAGGAAACGCCCCGCCTCGGCGGGGTTGTAGCCCTCGGGCGCGCGCGCGGGCGGGTGCGTCTTCGAGGCCGAGGCGTAGGTGTCGCTCACTTCGCC
>JBCAXI010000128.1:0-7440 GCA_038534175.1 Planctomycetota bacterium
TCGCCCACGAGGCCGGCGTGCGGTTCTACGACGACTCCAAGTCCAGCACGCCCGACGCCACCCGCACCGCGCTGCGAGCCCTCGGCGAGACCAGTCGGCTCGATCGCGTGCACCTGATCTGCGGCGGATACGACAAGGGCCTCGACCTGCAGCCGCTGGCCCGATGCGCACTCGAGCTGGCGACCACCCACGCCATCGGCGCGACGGGCCCACGCATCGCCGAGCACGCCGCCACACTCGGGGCCGATCGTTGCCAGCGTCATGCGACGCTCGACGAGGCGTTTGAGGCGATCGTTCACCAGGTCCGCCGCGACGAAGTGGTGCTGCTCAGCCCGGGCTGCGCGTCGTGGGACCAGTTCCCCGACTTCCGCGCGCGCGGCGAGCGGTTCACGCAACTCGCCGAACGCTGGACGCGCAACCACGCGCTCACGGAGTCGCAGCCATGAGCCGTGGCATCGCCAGAACCGCTACGACCAAAACCTTCGTGGCCTTCATTGCCGTGCTCGCGGCCGGCTGCGCGAGTCGTCCCGCCGCGTCCTCTCCGGAGCCCGCCCCGTCGCTATCGACCGAACCGACGAAAGCCGAACCCGCCGAAGGGCCGCCAGCCGCGCAGACGAGTGCACGCTCCCCGGATCCGATGCATGAGCGCGCGCCAGCGACAAACGACGACGCCCCCATCGATGCAACGTTCCTTGAAGAAGAAGTGTTCGATGAAGGCCTGTTGGACGACATCGCGTCCCAATCGCGCATCAACACCGAGCCCGCCGCCACGCCACGAGCCACACTCAGAGAGGTGTTCCCGGGGATTCGCGTGGACGCCGAGGCGGGCATCGTGGAATTCGACGGCGTGGTCCCGATCGACACCCGCAACGAGCGAGCCCCCGACGTCTACCTCGAGGTCATCGTCTGCGCCCCCGACAGCAAGGAGCACGAGGCGCTCGTGATGGCCGACGTGCGGGCCTCGCACCTTCACGCCGCCCTGCTGCTGCTGGGTGCCGAGCCCGGCGCGCCCGGGCGATGGTCGCGCGCCGACGCCAAGCTTCGAGCCGAGCCACCCACCGGCCGCCGTGTTCGCGTTGAGCTGATCGCGGAGGGCGCTTTGCCCGTGCCACCGAGCGCATGGATGCGACCGGAGTTCGGAGGGTCGGCACCGCCTGAAACTGCTTGGGTCTTTGCCGGCTCGCTGGTGGCGGACCGAGACCAGGACGGCCTCGACGAGTACGCCGCCGATCGCACTGGCTTGCTAGTAGGGCTCCACTCGTTCGGCAGCGAGGTTGTGGCTTGGACCCACATGGCGCACCCCGACTCCAGCGTCGAGACGCCCGCGTGGCTCGCAAACAATGATGTGATGCCCGCCGCCGGCGAGCCGGTCACGATCCGCCTGACTCTGGACTAGATCGCGAGGGCGCGTCAGTTGGGGAGACGAACGAGCACATCGCGCCGATCGCCGGTCTCGGCATCCCGCACGCGGAGTGACACGCTCTCGCCCGACAAAAGGCCAGACGTGTAGAGCCGCTCGAATAGCGCATCGGAGCCACGCACCCGGGCGTTGTCGACGCGTTCGATCACGTCGCCCGCCTCCAATCCCGCTCTCGCGGCCGGCGAGTTGGCCCGGATCGAAGAGATCTCGATGCCGTTGTCGCGCGATGACAGATCGAGCAAGCCGAGCTGGCGGCTCATCCGGATCCGCGCTGGCCCTCCGATGAGCACGCGCGTGGGGAGCTCACCAAGCACCACGTTGAGTGCCACAACCTCTCCGCCTCGCAGCACCTCGATCGGCAGACTCTCGCCAGGCCGCTTCACGCTCACGAGCGCGCGTAGCACGTCCGAGTCGTTCAGCTTCTGGTTCGAGACGGTGGTGATCACATCGTTCTGTCGCAGCCCCCCGCGCTCGGCGGGGCTGCCGGGCTCGAGCCGCTGCACCCGAACGCCCGTTCCCACGAACTGTCCGTTTGCCGTGACGCGCTCGAGCCGCCCGGCCATCTCGATGCCGAGGAAGCCTCGCTCGATCTCGCCGGTCGTCACGAGCTGGTCCACGACCGACTCGATCGTGCCGAGCGGGATGGCGAACGAGATGCCCGCCGACTGGCCCTCGATCGCGCCCTCGGTGTTCGAGCCCGTCGCAATCGCGACGTTCATCCCGATCACACGCCCAGCAATATCAACCAGCGGCCCACCCGAGTTGCCAGGGTTCACCGCGGCATCGGTCTGTATGAAGTTGGTATAGCCACCAAACTCGAGCGCCGTGTCCGGCGCGCGACCCACACCCGAGACGATGCCCTGCGACATGGAGAACTTGAACCCGAACGGCGAGCCGAACGCGAACACCATGTCGCCCTGGTGGACCACCTGGCCGGTCGCCCGACGCGCCGGCACCACACCCGGTTCCGGATCAACGCGCACCACCGCGATATCTGTGAACGGGTCCGAGCCCACGAGCTCGGCGGTCTTGAGACGCCCGTCGTGGAAGAGCACCGAGATGCGGGGCGCGCCCCGCACCACGTGGGCATTGGTGACGATGTGCCCAAGCTCGTCGTACACCCAGCCCGAGCCCGCCGCACCGCGGCCGCGGCCAGCCACGTCGATGTGTACCACCGTCGGCTCGAGCGTGTCCGCGATCGCCCGGGTCTGCGTCTGCATCCGCGCGAGGATGTCGTCGTCCGCGATCGCCTGCCGAGCCAATGCGACCTGAGCCACCGCTGACTCGTGACGCATGCGTGAAACAAGCCTCGGCGCGAGCCACATGGCGACAAACAGCGTCGCCAGTACCACGATCGACGGGCCATACGAGAGGAATCGTCTCATCTAGCGGTCTCCCTGCCTGCAGATTGCTCGACCCACTCTCGCATCACTCAATCGTCCGATTCGCCGGTCTGTTCCAGTTGGATGTCAAAGGACGCGGCCTCGCCCTCGGTCATCGCGTAGCCCTTCCCGCCGATCTGACGGGCCGCCACACGTCGGACCCACGCCTCGCCCGCCCGCTGAATCGCCACCCCAGCCTCGCCCACCGGGTCGGCGAATCGAGGCGGACGGTCGGTCAGCCCCAGAAGGTCGTTGACCACCAGGATCTGCCCGTGCGTCTCGACACCCGCCCCGATCCCGATCACCGGCAAGCTCGTGCGGTCGAGCACCGCGCGAGTGACCTCCGGAGGCGTCGCCTCAATCAGCAACATCGAGGCCCCCGCCGCCTCCAGGGCTTCGGCGTCCCGCACGATCTGCGACGCCGTGTCGGCCGTCCGACCCGCCGAGGTGTACCCAGACGTCATTGCCGCGTGCTGCGGCAATGAGCCGATATGCGCACACACCGGAACGCCGGCCCGCACCATCGATTGCACCAGATCGACATCCGACGCCGTGACCTCAACCTTTACGATGTCGGCCAGACCCTCGGTCAGGTACCGGCCCGCGTTCCGCAACGCCTCGGCACGGTCGGCCTGGTACGACATGAACACCATGTCGGCCATCACCACGCAATGGGGCGCCCCGCGCTTCAAGGCCGCGGTCAACGCGATCGATACCTCCAGCGGCATGCGGATCGTGCGATCATGCCCCAGCACCACCTCCGCCGCCGAGTCACCCATGAGCAACAGGTGCACGCCGGCCCGCTCCAGCCAGCGCGCGGTGGTGAAGTCATAGCAGGCCAGGCACGCGAACGGCTCGCCGAGACGCGCCATCTTCGAGAGCGTTCGCAGCGTGGTCGGCTTGCGAGGCGACGCGGAGACGCGCGCCGCAACACCCTGGCGTTCGATCGAGGGGGACGAGGACATAGAACCATGGTACGGGCCGCGGCCTCTGCCGCGAAGCCATACGCTCCAGCCGTGCGACGCGAGATGATTCCCGAGCTCATGGATGACCCCGACGTCGGCAGGGGCGATCTCGACGCATCGCTCCGGTTCATACGAGGCGTGAATCGGTGGCTCGGCGGGCAGCGCGCGCTGATCGGGTGTTTGAGGGCTTGGTCGCGCCGGTGGCCGAGCGGCTCGACCGTGTCGCTGCTCGATGTCGCGACCGGCTCGGCGGATCTGCCCATCGCCGCCGCCGAGTGGGCCAGGGCGTCCGGTGTGCAGCTAGCCATCACCGGCGTCGACAACCACGCCACCACGCTGGAGCTCGCGCAAGAACAGGTCGATCGTGCGAACGACACCTCCATAGAGCTCGAACGGCTCAACGCGGGCGAGATCACCGATCGCTTCGGACCCAACAGCTTCGACTATGTCCACGCCGGCATGTTCTTGCACCACCTCACCGAGCTCGAGGCGATGACCGTGCTCCGCAAGATGGATCGAGTCGCGCGTCGCGGCGTCATCTGGAACGACCTGAGCCGATCGCGCCTCGCCCTGCTCGGCGCGCACGTCATCACCGCCGGGCAACGCGAGATCATCCGCCACGACGCGACCGTCAGCGTCCGCAAGGGATTCACCCGTCGCGAGGCATTGAACATGGCCCGACGCGTCGGCATCGACTACGCCCGCTACCGAGCCATGCCGCTGTCCCAACGCTTCGTGGTCGCGGGCGAGAAACCGGAGGCGTGGTGAGCAATCGATCCGTGACCATCATCGGCGCCGGTCCCGCAGGCGCCGCCTGCGCCATCCGCCTCGCTGAGTCCGGCGTCCGGGTGACGATCACCGAACGCGCCGCCTTCCCGCGCGTGAAAGTCTGCGGCGAGTTCGTCAGCCCCGCCGCCGCCCACATTCTCGAGTCCCTCGTGCCAACCGCCGATCTCGTCGCCCTCGGAGCCGAGCGCATCGATCGCTTCACCCTGAGCGGACCGGGCGATCGCGTTCGAACACGCCGACTCCCGAGAAAGGGCTGGGCGCTTTCTCGAGCCGGGTTGGATCAAGCGCTCTCACGCGTCGCGGCCGACAAGGGTGTCGCCCTGCGCCAGCCCGCGAGCGTGCGCGATGTGCGGCACGACGACGAGCACACGCACGTGACGCTGAGCCCGAGCGAGACGCTCCGATCCGACGTAGTCATCCACGCCGATGGCTCGGGACGATTCGACGCGGGCCCCAAACGCGGCAACGCGCCGGGCGTCGTCGGGCTCAAGTGCCACTACCGGAGCGCCAGCCCGACGCCGGGCGTCGTCATTCGTCCGTGCCGCCAGGGCTACGTGGGTCTCATCGACGTCGAACGAGGACTTTCTACGTGTGCGCTGGTCGCGAGCCAAGCGCTGGTCAGGCGTTGTCGCGGCGACGCCGACGAGATCGTCCGCACACTATGGAACGACGATGGCTGCCCGATCCACCCCGATAATCGCGTGGGAGACTGGCTCAGCTCCGGCGTCCCGAGATCCGCGTTCCGACGCGCGGGGAGCCCCCGATCATTCCGAATCGGCAACGCCGCTGCGGCGGTCGATCCGGTGGGAGGCGAGGGCATCGGACTCGCGCTGTGGTCGGGCGATCGTCTCGGGCGACGCCTCGGCGAGCTCGACCACTGGTCGATCGAGCACCTTCGACGCCAGCAGCTCGACCATGAGCGCGCCTACCGACGGCGGCTGAGGCTCCGCCGCCCCGGCTGCCGCGCCGCGGCGTGGATCGTCTCACGCCCCAACATGGTTCGGGCCCTCACGCCCCTGCTCGCGCTCGGCGACGCCGCGTGGTGGCCCTGGTTCGCCATGACCGGCAAGCCGCTCCGCGCGGGCTAGCCGGCCTCTACCATCGCCCCGTGCCGCTCCTCGCTGTCACCAACCTCCTTCATCGCTACGGCGACGTCATCACGCTCGATGGCGTCTCGCTCTCCGTCGAGGACAGCGAACGCATCGGCATCGTCGGCCGCAACGGCACGGGCAAGTCCACGCTGCTCAAGGTCATCACGGGCGACCTCAAGCAGGACGCGGGCACGGTGAGCCTCGCGCGCGGACGCCGACTCGGGTACCTCAAGCAGGATCCCGTGTTCGAAGAGGGCGAGACGCTGCGATCGGCCGCCGAGGCCGCGTTCGCCGAACTCCACAAGCTCCATCAGGACCTGCACGCGGTCTTCGATCGCATGGGCGAGGCCGAGGGCGACGCGCTCGAGAAGCTGCTGCGCGAGCAAGAACGCCTGGAAAAGCAGATCGAGGCCGCGGGCGGGTACGCGATCGATCACAAGATCGACGAGATCCTGCACGGCCTCGGCTTCACCGACGCCCAGTTCGGTGTCCCCGTCGACCAGCTCAGCGGCGGCCAACGCGCGCGACTCGCCCTCGCCAAGCTCCTGCTCGAGCAGCCCGACGTCATCCTGCTCGACGAGCCCACGAACCACCTCGACCTCGCTGGACGCCTGTGGCTCGAGTCGTTCCTCAAGGACGAGTTCAAGGGCGCCGTCGTGATGATCAGCCACGACCGCTACCTGCTCGACAACGTGGTCTCGCGCATCATCGAGGTCGAGCACGCGCGGCTTATCGAGTACCCCGGCAACTACAAGGCCTTCCGCCGTCTGCGCGCCGAACGCCGCGAGGCGCAGCTCCGCGTCTGGGAGAAGCAACAGACAACATTCAAGCGTGAGGAAGCGTTCATCCGCAAGTTCAAGGCCGGCCAGCGCGCCAAGCAGGCGCGCGGCCGCGAGGCGCGCCTCGATCGCGCCAAGCAGGGTGCCGTCGAGAGGCCGATGGAGCTGAGCGAGCTGCGCCTCACGCTGCCAAAGGCCGAGCGCACGGGGGACATCGTCGCGAGCGTGCGCGGACTGACCAAGCTCTACCCGACCGACGACAGCGGTGAGAAAGTCCTCTTCCGCGAGTTCGACCTGACCATCGGACGCGGCGAGCGATGGGGCGTCATCGGTCCCAACGGCGCCGGCAAGACCACGCTCGTCCGCTGCCTCCTGGGAGAACAGCAACCCACCGACGGCAAGATCACGCTCGGCAGCAGCGTCGCGATCGGGCACTTCAGCCAGCGCGACGACTGGATCGACCCGGACAAAACGCTCTACCGCTTCATCCAGAAAATGGTCAAGGACGAGACTCAAGGCGAGACCGAGCTGAGCGAGCAAGAGAGCCGCACGCTCGCTGGAGCGTTCCTCTTCAGCGGCGAGGAACAAGAAAAGGAAATGGGCGTCCTCAGCGGCGGCGAGCGTGCGCGGGCCCGACTCGCCGCACTCCTCGCGTGCCGAAAGAACGTGCTGGTGCTCGACGAGCCGACGAACCACCTAGACATCCCCGCCGCCGAGCGCCTGGAAACGGCGCTGGGCCTCGCGGACCCCGAGCACCCCGGCAAGCGCAAGGGCGCCTTCGACGGCACGCTCATCCTCATCAGCCACGACCGCGCGCTCATCGACGCGACGTGCGACCGGCTCATCGTCCTCGACGGTTCCGGCGGCGCCGACGTGTTTCTCGGCAGCTACAGCGAGTGGCGGGCGCGGGAGGACAAGCGGGCGAGGCAGTACGCGGAGGAGGCGGAGGGGACGCGGAGGCCGCGGAGTGGGCAGGACGGGGCTGCGGCGAAAAAGGCCGCGGGCGGCTCATCA
>JBCAXI010000129.1:0-7420 GCA_038534175.1 Planctomycetota bacterium
CCAAGCTGAGCTGCCACAGGTCCTCGATCGTCCGCTGCCCATCAAACAACCCGACGAACTCGTGCGCGATCGGATTCAACCGAAAGAACTGGTTCGAGGTCGGGTCTTGCACCACGTGCCAGCGGCGCCCGCGGTAGTGCTGGCGCGTCATCTGCACGTGCGGACGCAGACGCGGACGCATCGCACGGACGCGGTGCCAGAACGGGCTGAAGGTCGGGCGTTCGGCCATGCTTGGCTAGTCCCCATGCGCCTTGCGGACGTTCGCCCGCGACGCGTTTCAGATCGAAGTCAGAACCACAGCCACAGACGGAGCTGGTCGCGGATGCGACGCGTGCCGATGTCGAGCAGCGATCGGTAGCCCGTGTCGAACTTCACGAGTCCCTCCATGCCCGGACGCATCCAGGCCGCCGACTCGTCGAGGCCGACTCGGACCTCGAACGTGTTCTTGCCCTCGTCGGGCTGAGCGAGGGGCACGATGCGCTCGAGGCTGCCCTCGAAGCGACGCGCGGGATAGGCCTTGGTCGCCATGCTCCCCTTGAGCCCCGCGGCCTGCGCCTCCTGGATCAGCTTGATGTCGCGATCGTCGGCCTTGGCGACCGCCACGAGATCGTCCATCGAGGCCACCTCAAACAGCAGCTGCCCGAGCTCGACCGACGCGCCGATGTAGTCCTTGGCGTTGCCCGAGATGATCACGCCGTCGAGCGGCGCCATCAGGCTCGCCTGCTCCACGCGGTGATCGATCAGCGCGAGGCGCGCGCGGGCCTGGTCGGCCTGAGCCTCGGCCTGCTGCGCCTCAGACAGGTTGCCCTGCGCCCTGGCCTCGTCGGCGCGCTTCTCGGCCCGCACGATCTCGCTCTCGGCGTCCAGTCGCTGCAACCGCAGATCGGTCGTCTCGAGTTGGGCGAGCAGCTGCCCGGCCTCGACCCGGGCACCCGGCTCGACACCCTCGGGCACCGCCGCGATCACCCCGCTGAACGGCACGCTCACCGCGCGACGCTCGCGCGGCTGCACCTCGCACGGCGCCTCGATCTTGTACGGAATCTGGAAGAACGTCACGAACACCGCGACCACCAGCAACGCGATGCCCGCGAGCTTCCACACCGTGTGCTTCGGGCCCACCGCCCAGCTCGCGGCCTCGACGCTCGAGTCCACCGCACGCAGCGGCAACGCGCGATCGTCGCTCCGACGGATCCGCATCACCGGCGCGATCAGGTCGAGCGCCGCCTGCACCGTCTCGAGATTGTCGATCGACAACGCCTCGGCGTTCTCGCCCTTGCCGCTCGTCTCCATCGTCAGCACGCCGACGATCTTCTCGTCCACACGCAGCGGCAGCGACGCGATCTTCAGCGTCGCGTCGCTCGAACCCAGCTCGCGGTGCGCATGCGTGATCGCCTGGCTGAGCAGCACGTCCGCCTCGCTCGACTCGGCGCCCGCCTCGGGCTTCTCCGGCGGCGCCGGGTACAGCACCGGCTGCTCCTGGTCGAGGCACTCGTCCATCGCGGCCTCGATCTTCTGCACCATGTGCATCCGGCGATCGAGCATCTCGGTGTCGCTGATCGCGACCGTCTTGATCCGCTCGCCCTCGCCCTTGGGCCCGATCCCCTTGCACCAGCCCAGCGCCACGCGATCGACCTGGATCACCCGCTGCACGTCGTTGACCAGCTGAAAGCAGGCGCCCTTGAAATTCTCCGCGGTGTTGAGCGTGCTGATGAGCTGGGCCGCCAGACCGAGCGCACCGGTCACGTTCTGCACTTCCTTGAGCGCCTGGTTCGCGGTGTGCGCGTGCGCGTAGCCCGCGAGCACCTCAACCAGCGCGATCGTCGCCTGCAGCGCCTGCTCGCTCCGCGGCTCGAGCAGCAGCGTCACCACGTATCGCGGCGCCACCGAGGCCGCCCCATTGCCCGGCGCGCCACGCTCGAGACGCACCGGCACGGCGAGCATCTGCGCGCCATTGGCCTCGTAGTACGGGCCCTCAGTCTCGACCTGGAACGCCAGCGCGTGCGGCTGGCCCGCCGCGCGGCGCGCGGCCTGCAACGCGTCCGTCTCGTGCGCGATCGACGACAACGCCTGCTGGCCCGCCGCGGCGGGGGGCCACACAAAGACCGCCTTCGGATCGTGCGCCGCCTCGTCCGTCGCCGCCGAAGCGGGCTGCGCGTACAGCACGCCCTGCTTGGCGCTCGACACCTGCGCGAGCACCGAGGTCAGCTTGGCGAGAAACGCCTGGTCGCTCGACGCGGGCGACGTGAGCTCGCCCACGACACGCTGCCACGCCGGAGAGGTGAGCTTGGACAGATCGATCACTGGGGCGCTCCTTGCACGACCTCGCGCACCGAGGCGTCGACGGGCTCCACGGCATCGGCACCACCGGGCACGCGAGCGGCGATGCGCGCACGCCACGCCTCGGTCGGCTCGGTGAACCGCACGTACGCCGTCACGCCCGCGACGATCTGCTCGGGGTTCGGTGCCTCCACACGGATGCGTCGCGTGCCGCTGGCCGCGTCGGCGACGGGGCTCACCTCGACGATCGTGCCCGCCACCACCCGCGGCTCGCCCGGCAGGTCCATCGCGATCCAGGCCGCGTCGCCCTTGGCCAGCTCAAGCTCGATGGTCTGCGCCGTGGGCGTGGGCACGTCGATCCAGAGCGGGTCAATGTTCACCACGCGCACGACCTGGTCCGACTCGCTCACCGATTGACCGACGTCGACCACCACGTTGTCCACCACGCCATCGAACGGCGCGACCAGACGGAGCCGCCGGACCCGCGCCTCGAATCGAACAATCTGCGCCCGATCCTGCGCGAGCGTGTTCTTCGCGATGCCGACATCGATCTGGGTGGTCTCCGCCGCCAAGCGCGCCCGGTCGTACTCGAGCTGGTTCATGCCGCCGCGCTGGAACGCGGTCTGGGCGCTCTGCCACTCGGTCTCCGCGAGCGCGGCCTGCTTGACCGCGCGCTGCACGGGCAGATCCGTGTCAGCCCGGATCCGCTGCGTCTCGAGCAGGGCGATGTCCTCCTCGTCGTCGCCGCGGATGAGCAGCTGGCCCTGGGTCACCCGCTCGCCGCCAGCGACCGCGACCTCGGCGATCTGCGTCGGCAGGCTGAAGCCCAGCACCGAGTCGCGGCTCGGACGCGTGACGCACTTGATCCCGTCGAAGCTCTGGAAGCGAGTCATGGCGTCGAGGTCGGCGCCGTTGAAGAGGTTGCCGCGACGGGCGCGGTCGGGCTGGGCGGACGCCGGGAGTGTGCCAAGGAGCCCAATGCCCACGAGTCCGACCAGTGCGATATGTCGCTTCACGAGTATCCCCTAAAACAGGTGGATGAAGGTCCACCACATGGACGCTGGTCGATGGGTCGCGTGCTCGAGCCCCGCCGACGGGGGCGGACGGCTTCATCGACACGCCAGGCCGCGCGTTCCCGGTTTATCGTATGTCGAGGCCCGCGCCATCAGCTTCGGGCATGGCCCGATCGGCAACGACCTAGCATCGAAGCCCGTCTCGCCCTTGTTGGGGCGTGCGGAGCAGCGCGTGGGGCTCGCTCCTCGCTCCGGATTCCATCCGGTTGGCGGCCCGGAACGGATCCCAGGCGCCCGCAGGAATCGATGGCCCCCCGATCGCGGTGGCACCGCCCAGAACGTAAGGAACCTGTCTTGAGCACCAGCACCCCTGCCGCGCCCTCGACCTCGCTCGCTGTTGATGGCGGCACCCCCGTCTCCGCGACGCCGGTTCCGTTCATGAAGCCGCAGCTCGAGCCCCAGGACGTCGAGGCCGCCCACGCGGTGCTCCAGTCCGGCATGCTCCGACAGGCCAGAAAGTGCGCCGAGCTCGAGGAGCGATTCGCCCAGCAGACCGACGCCCAGCACGGCATGACCTGCGCCAACGGCACGTGCGCGCTCCAGCTCGCCTACGGCGCGACCGTCCAGCCCGGCGATGACGTGCTCGTCCCCGCGTGGACCTACATCGCGACCGCCAGCATGATCGTCGCCGCGGGTGCCCGCCCGGTCTTCTTCGACTGCCGCGAGGACACATTCCAGGCCGACCTCGAAGACGCCAAGGCCAAGCTCACCGGCAAGACCACCGCGATCGCGCTCACGCACCTCTACGGCTGTCCGGTCGACATCGACGCGGCTCAGACCTTCGCAAAAGAGCACAACCTCAAGGTCATCTATGACGCCGCGCAAGCGCACCTCGCGCGATACAAGGGCAAGGGCCTCGGCGCGTTCGGCGACGTGTGCACGTATTCCTTCTACGCGACCAAGAACCTGGGCACGGGCGAGGGCGGGCTCGTCACCACCAACGACGACGCCATCGCTGCCAAGATCGCCGCCCTGCGATCGCACGGCGAGACCGACAAGTACCTGCACACGTCGATCGGCTTCAACTACCGCATGAACGACATCACCGGCGCCATCGGCTGCTCTCGCCTCGACCGGCTGGACGCCGAGACCAACGCGCGTCGCGCCGCGGCGGCGAAGTACGACGCCATCCTCGCGGACATCAACGGGCTCGACGCCCCCACCGTCACCGACAGCGCCGAGCCCGCCTGGCACCTCTACACCGTGAAGATGGACCTGGCGAAGTTCGGAGTCGATCGCGACACGTTCTGCAAGGCGCTCATGGCCGAGGGCGTGCCCACGGCCGTGCACTACCCGCGCACGCTCACCCGCCAGCCGGCGTTCGCCGACGTCGAGGGCCTGACGCACCCGCCGGTGTCAGACGGGCTCTCATCACGCGTGTTCAGCCTGCCGATGCACCACGCGCTAAGCGATGCGCACATCGCCACGGTGGGCACGGCGCTGCGTAAGGTGTCGGTGGCGTTCGCGCGCTAGAGCAAAGCAGCACGCATCGGTGCACTGCCGCCTTACACAAACACAGATCTGAGGCGATCGATCAAGATCTGGTGAATACCGGATTGGGTGTCTTGTGCGCCGCCGCCTGCAAGCCCAATCTTGGCACGTCCCGCCACGGGAGGTTGCCTGACATGAACTCGAAAGCCTGCGTCTTGGGCGCCGCCGGGGTGTTAGCCCTGTGCGGCGGGCTGTGGTTCGCCAACGCGGGGCCGCTGACGCCCGATCCGGGACCGGTGTCTCCCACGAATCGGACACTCGGCGAGATCTATGACCGAATCGATTTGCTCACACCCGGTCCGTTTTGCGACAACGGTCCGTGGGAGTTCGCCTTCCTCAACTTCAACAGCGGCAACCCCGTGCAGATGGTCTCGGGGAGCGGCGTGCTGCACGCAGTGATCTGCGCGCCCACTCCTTCAAGTGTCAGCGTGTTCACGGACAGCGGCGCTAGCCAGATCGGCGAATTCCAGGCCTCGAACTGGGACTTCGATAACGGAGGCACACCACAAGGCGTGTACACGAGCGAGAAGTGGACGCTCAACGTTCGGTATACCAACGGCCTGTCCGTGACAGGCATCGGGCGTGTGACGTTGCTGTACCGTCCGGACACACCCTGACAACCGGCTGAACAAGGCGGGACAGCCCGGCCGGGGAGTGTGTTGCTCCTCGGTCGGGTCGCCGTGCGCGCCTTCAATCCATCAGAGACGCGTGACCAGACAGCACGCGTCATCCTGCATCACGACCGACGCACCGCGCGGGCACAACGCGGTGCGCCCGCATCGGATCGTGGCGCCACCAACGGACGCCACGCCCTCGAGCATCATCAGCGCAAGAGGGCCCGCATCGAGCGCTACGTCCCACGCGCGGCGACGCAGCTCCACCCGAAAATACTCGGTCGCGACCAGCAAGCCCTCGCCCCCGCCAGAACTGAGAATCGATACACGCGGCGGCGCCTCCGTCGTGATGCACGCCAGCGCCGCGTCGATGTGCAGCTCGCGCCCCACGCGCCCGTACTCCTTGGCCCAGTCGTACACACGAAACGTCGTGTCGCTCGGCGTCTGCACCTCGGCCACCAGAACGCCCGCGCCCAGGGCGTGGACCGTGCCGCTGGGCAGGCTGTGCATGTCGCCGGGGATCGCCTCGTGCGTTTGAAGCAGGTCGACCACGCCGGAGCCTTGGCCGGCCCCCGTGAGCGCCCGCTCGACATCGCGCAGCGTGACGCCAGGCTTGAGGCCCTTGTAGATCACGCTGCGCGGCTCGGCCTCGAGCACGTACCAGCACTCGGTCTTGAGGTGCGCGTCGGGATGGGCCGCGGCGTACTCGGGGCTCGGGTGCACCTGCACGCTCAGATGCTCGCGCGCATCGAGGTACTTCACCAACAACGGGAAGCCGCCGTCGGGCGTCAACTCGACATCTCCGAGCAGATCCCGGCCCCAAAGGCCGATCGCGTCGCGGAGCGTCTTGCCCGCGAGCGGGCCGTTGGCGATGCGCGAGTGCTCGGCGCCGCCACCGCCACCGCCGGCCCTGGTCGACGAGAGATCGGCCATCTCCCAGCTCTCACCGATGTTCGCGCCCGGCGGCAACGCCTTGCCCCAACGCTCGAGTCGGCGCCCACCCCATACTTTCTCTTTGAGGATCGGCTCCAGGATGAGCGGGTACGGGTCGGTCATGGTCGAATGTTGTAGCACACGCCGACTCAGCCGGCGCCCAGCTCGCGGTCGGGTGCCTCGGCGTCCGGCTCGCCGGCCTTCAACGCCGATCGGCAGGCCGACCACAGCTCGGGCGAGAGCTCACCGATCGGAGTGTCGTCGGTTCGGCGCACGAATCCTCCCCTCGTGAGCTTGGGCTTCGAGTACAGGTACCCGGCGATCAGCCCCAACGCGTCGCAGGCGTCATCCGTCAGCGTCGTGTCCGCGGCGTGCAGCCACCGATCGGCCTCGACGATCGCGTCCACCATGCCGGGCGCCCCGCGCGGGCCCTCGACGGCGTCGACGTCCGCGATCACACGCCACCGCCCCGCGGCGATCGCCATCACCCGCACCCATCCGTCGCGCTCCGCCGGCAGCAACGCGATCACACGCAGACGCTCGACCCGACCCAGCCACTTGTACGCGAAGCCGTCGATCGACCGAAGCCGCTCGACGCGGGCCTTCAGCCGAGCGGCCCGCTCGAAATCCTGCCGCCCCGCCGCCGCGCGCATCTCGGCCTCCGCCGACGCCCGCTCGGGCGCCAGATCGCCGCAGACAGTCTCGATGGCCTCGCGCACACGCGCCCGATACGCGTCCATCGGCTCGCTGCCGTCGCACGGCGCCGGGCATCGGCCCATCTCGTGGTACGCGCACGCCATGCCGCTCGGCGCCTTGGCCAACTCGACGGGGTACCGGCATAGATCGAACAGATCATCCATCGCCTCGCCCAGCCGTCCGGCGGCGTCCTTGTCGCGGATCGGCCCCAGCAGCGCGCCCCGACGGCGCTCGCTCGCCGACAGCTCGCCCAGCCGGTGCTTCTTCCACGTCGGCGGATCGGCGTCGGCGTCCAGCCGCAGGCACCACGCCTGCCAGCGATCGGCGGCCGCGCGA
>JBCAXI010000130.1:0-7404 GCA_038534175.1 Planctomycetota bacterium
CTCGATGCCCGTCGGGATCGCGTCGTCGTTGAAGTCGAAGCCCGACTGGTGCAGCTGCGGCACGCCCATCGGGTCGTCGCCTTCGGCGAGCAGGCCGAGCAGGAAGAAGCACGCGGGCACGTGCTGCCCGTAGTAGCTGAAGTCCTCGCCGCCCATGCCGGGCTCGGGATGGACGGCCACGCGCTCGTCGCCGAGCGTGCGCTTCGCGACGTTGAAGAAGTGCTCGGTCGCCTGCTCGTCGTTGCGCGTGACGGGGTAGCCCTCGTGCCAGGTGATCTCGGCCACGGCCCCGTGGGCGCGGGCGATGGACTCGGTGATCTCGAAGAACCGCTGCCGGGCGAGCGCTCGTGTCTCGGCGCGCAGCGTGCGCACGGTGCCGACGAGGTTGGCCGTCTCGGGGATGACGTTGTTGGCGAAGCCCGCGTTGAAGGCGCCGACGGTGCAGATGACCGAGTCGACCGGACTCACGCTGCGGCTGGAGATGGACTGCAAGGCGTTGACGACGGCCGAGGCGGCGACGATCGGGTCGCGCGCCGCGTGCGGATAGGCCGCGTGCCCGCCCACGCCGCGGATGGTGACGTTGAAGTCGTCGGTCGCCGCGAGCAGGGGACCGGGCCGCGTCGCGACCGAGCCGACCGGCACGCCGGGCCAGCCGTGCAAACCGAAGATGCGACCGACCTTGGCGCCCAGTCCTCCGCCGCTCTCGCCGAGCAGGCAGCCCTCGTCGCACAACCGCTCGCCGCCCGCGCCACCCTCCTCGGCCGGCTGGAAGACGAACGTGACCGGGTTGGGTCGCTGCTCGACCTTGGCGAGCGCCTTGGCGGCGCCGATGAGCATCGCCGTGTGCCCGTCGTGCCCGCACGCGTGCATGACCCCTTTGGTCGTGCTCGCGTACGGCTTGCCGGTGGTCTCGGTGATCGGCAACGCGTCCATGTCGGCCCGCAACGCGACACTCGGTGCATTCTCGCGACCTGACACGGTCGCGGGTAGATATCCGAGCACGCCCGTGCCGCCCGCCATGCCCGCTTTGACCTCGACCCCCGCGGCCGCCAGCTCGCGCACGACCACGCGGCTGGTGCGCTGCTCCTGGTAGCTCAGCTCAGGGTGCTGATGGAAGTCGCGGCGGATCGCGACGATCGAGGGGAGGTCGTTCTGGATCAGCGTGCGCACGTCGGGGGATGTGGTCGTCATGGGCATCGCCCATGGTACGGCCACGATTGGCCGGGAATCCGCGTGCTACTGATCCGGCTCATTCGAGCCTTAACCCCTTCTCCACCGCCTCCATCGCGCCCGGCATCGCCCCCGCGACCCGCTCCAGGTTCACGCGCCAAGGTGTCGGCACGGCCAGCTCGCCGAACTCGGCCGCGATCGCGGCGTCAACCGGTATGTTCCGAGAGTCGCTCTGCGCGAGAATCCGCTCCACCGCGCCCGACAACGCCCACGACACAAACCGCTCGGCCTCCTCGCTCGGCTCGGCGCCGACCAGCGCGATCGTGTTCGGCAGCATCAACGCGCCGAGCGAGGGCAGGTTCTCACTCGGCGATCCAAGGTCGGCGAGCGTGGCCTCGTCGTCGATGGCCTCGTAGACGAGCTCGACCGGGGCGCCGTTGCGCTGCGCGGCCCACACGTCATCCGTGTCCGTCAGGCACAGCGCGATCTCGCCCTCCGCCACGGCGCGCACCGCGCTGGCGTTGCCGTCGTACAGCCTCATCCCGTTGCCGATCATCCGCCCGACCCACAGGCGTACCGCGTCCTCGCCGTGCGCGGCCGCGAGCGCCGCCATGTGCCCGCGTGTCGTGCCGAATTGTGGCCGCGCCATGCCTACTCGACCCATCCACCGCTCGTTCGTCAGATCACGCAGCCGTCGCGGCACGTCCTCGGCCGAGACCAGCCGCGGGTTGTACGCGATCACGCGCGCCCGCTCGGCGAGCCCGTGCCAACGCGCGCCCCCGCCGACCAGCGCCGCGGGCCAGTCCTTGGGCGTCGGCTCGAACGTGTGAAACAAGCCGTCGAGCGAGGCATCCAGACGGATCGTGCCGAACGGCTCGCTTGACCACCAGACATCGGCCGTGTGCTCGGGGTGCTCGCTGCGCAAGCGCTCGACCAGGCCGAACGTTTTCGTCGCCTCGGTGTCGCCGAGCACGTCGACCTCGATGTCCGTCTCGGCCTCGAAGGCCGCGACGACCTCGGTCAGCACGTACGCATCGACACTCGAATACAGCACCAGTCGCGGCGTCTGGTTGCTCGCGCTACCACTCGATCCGCCACGTGATCCATCGCTCGAGCTGTCGCACGAAGCGACCGCGACCAGCGTGACCATCGCGATGAGAGTGGCCGCGACGCGGCGAACCGACTCGGCGATCAACCCGCGTCCTCCGCGTCCTCGGTCGGGGTCGGCGTGGGCGGGGCGCCCTCTTGCTGCTGTCGCTGCTGGGCCGCGCGGCGTTCAAGCGTGCCGAAGTAGCTCTTCACCGCGCCCTGCAGCTCGCGTGGCACCAGGTTGGTCTCGATCGCTTCCGACGCCTGCTCGCTGGCGAGCTGCACCGCCTCGGCGAACGTCGCGGTGGACTCGCCGCGCACCTGCTCGCCGTAGATCATGCGGCTGGCGATGATCGGGCCCGCGCCCGTCTTCACGGTCGCCTTCTCGCGCTTGAACGTGAAGTCGGCCGGCGCCTCGTCTGGCCCCGCGCCCTGGCCTTGCCCGGGCCCGCCCGAGCCCATGCCCTGCGAGGCGGACTCGCCCTGCGCGAACGCGCCCTGGTCGCCCAGCCCGAGGCCCTGCCCGCCCTCACACTGGCCCCACGACTGCTCGCCCATCTGCTGGCCCATCTGGCTCAGCTGGCTCTGCACCTGCTGCATCGCCGCGTCGAGCGACTCCATGTCCTGAGAGAGCGCCTCGGCTTGGCTGAGCTCTTGCCCGAGCCCGTCCATGCCCTGCATGCCCTCCTGATTCATGCCGTCCTCGCCCATGCCCTGCGCCATCTGCGACATCGCGCCGGCCATGTTCTGCATCTGCTGACGCGCCATCTGCTGCGCCTGCGCCTGCTGCATCAGCTGCTGCATCTGCTCGGGCGACATGTTCTCGAGCTGCTCGAGCGCCTCGCGCATCGCCTCGGGATTCTGCGCGACCTGCGCGGCCTGCTTCGGGTCCACCCCCGCCTTCTCGAGCGCCTTGGCCAGCTCCTCGTTCTCCTCGGCGAGCTTGTCCACCTGCTTGGCAAGGTTCGCCAGCTGCTTCTTGGCCTGTTTCTTCTGCTGGTCGCTGAGCTGGCCCTCGCCGAGCTGGTTGGCCAGTTCCTCGAGGCTCTCCTTGGCGCCCGTGAAATTGCCACGAGCGAGCGAGCGGGACATCTGGTTGAGCGGGCCCGCGCCGGGCTGACGCAGCTTCTGGAAGCGCTCGCGCAGCGTCTTGAGCTGCTCGCCGCGCTCGCCGTTGGCCTGCCGATCCAGCCGCTCGGCGGCGCTCGTCAGACGCTTGACCATCTGACGCTGCAGCTCCTCGGGCTTTACCGGCTTGCTCAGATCCTCCGGCTCGGGCGTGGGCAGATCGTCGCCCTCGCCCTGCGCCAGGCCGGCTTTCTTGAGCGCTTCCTCGACCTGCGCCTCGACCTTGTCGATCTCCGCCTCCACGCGCTCGCGCTCGGCCTGCTCGCGCTCGATCTCCTCGGCCTGCGCCACGCTGCCCGACAGATCGATCGAAGGCACCGCGAACCAGATCACCGTCAACGCCATCGCCAGCCCCATGGGCAGGCCCCAACGCCGCGGCGCCTCGATCGGCAACGCCTGGTTCACCTTCACCTTGTTCGCACGCTGCTGTGCCACCTCCACCACCGCGCGCGACCACGCCGACGCGTCGCGCTCCACGCACAACGCCGTGGACAGCGACTCCTTCAGATCCGCCCGGTCATCGAGCGTTCGAGCCACGTCCATCTCGCGGCGGCGTGTCAGCACCGTCGCCACACCCGCGAACGCCAGCACACCGATCGTCGTCCACAGCACCAACGGCGACCACGCGATCGACCAGCCGCCGACCTTCTCGACCAGCCGTGCCCCGATCACCACCGCCAGCCCGATCGCCAACGCGACCATCAGCCACTGCAAAAAGCCGATCATCATCAGCCGGCCCGAGGCCTGTCGAAGCACGCGTCGGATGTCCTGCATCGGTGCGTCTCCCGCGAGTTCCAGCAATCCCCACCCGCGCCCACCCGTTCATGGCGAACGGGCAACACCCCAAGCCTATTCGTCGGATCTCGAGGCCCCGACGTTCCATTCGCGATGGCCGATCGCGATGGGCCCATCGGATTCCACCGATCACGATCGACCCGATTACCCACCAATTCCCTACCGCCCCGGCAGAGGCCGGTTGCCGTCGCCGCCCCGACGCTGCATCATCGCGCCGTGACCCCCACAACGTCCACGTCCGATACGCCACCCGACCCCATCCAGATCGAGCCCGCCCCGCGCTGGCGCCTCGGGCTGGTCGACCCCGCGCCCGGGGGCGCCGCGTGGGTCACGCAGCGTCGCGATGATCCGCTCGGCTACGCCCTTCACCTCCTCTGCGGCCTCCTGGCCCTCGCCGCCATCACACTGCCCACCTCCATCATGGAGTTCGCGCTCGTCCCCGCCCTGATCGCCTCGATTGTCCGAACCCCGCGGCTCTGGCGCACCTGGGGCGCCCTCGCCCTGCAGCCCCACATCCTCGCGCTCCTCGCATGGGTCGGCGTGCAAGCGCTCTCGTACCTCTGGACGGGCGATCGACAGCAGTGGCTCGACGAGTTCGGCGTCGTCCGCTTCGCGCTGCTGCCGCTGCTGATCTGGCCGCTGCTCGCGCATCGGGACGCGCTCATCCTCGCGCTCGGCTTGGGCCTGTTGCTCGGCGTGGGCGTGCAGGCGCTCCACCTTATCGGCGTCACGCTCGATGTCGGCTGGCTCGACTGGCAACGCAAGCCGGGCCGCGTCTCGGGCTGGTGGGATCCCGTCGTCGGCGGCACCATTCTCACCGCGGGCGTCGGCCTTTTCTTGGCACCCCCACCGCCCGCGCTCGAGCGCAAACGCTGGCGTCTGCTCGTGATCGGCGCGCTCATGCTCGTCGGTGTCGCGCTCACCGGCACCCGCGGCGCCTGGCTCGCCTGCGTCGGGCTCGTCGCGGTCGCGATCGCCCTGGCGCTCGTCCGCGCCGCCAACCGCCGGGCCTTGCTCCGGGCCGGCGCGGTCGCGCTGCCGGTCGTCGCGCTCCTGGCCGGCGGTGTCTGGTGGCTCGCGGGCGAGCGCATCGCCGACCGTGCGCGCGCCGGCTACGACGAGGTCTCGGCCGCCATCGAGGATCGCCGTTTCAACACCGACACCGGCACGCGTCTGCTGCTGAACTGGTGGGCGATCGAGGCGTTCGCCGAGCGCCCCATCACCGGCGTGGGCGTCGGCGGCTATCGCGCCTGGTGCGCCGAGCATCTCGAACGCCAGGACATCCCACCGGATCGCTACCTGTTACACGGACACGCGCACAACGCCGCGCTGCACACGCTCGCGACGACCGGCCTGATGGGCTTCGTTCCCGCGTTCGCGTGCGTCGCGTTCGTCCTCGCCGGCGCGTTCGCGCACCGAGACTGGCTGGCGCCCGGCGTCGCCCTGGTGGGTCTGTTGCTCGTGAGCGTGTTCGACACGATCCACGTCAACCAGCAGACGGCCGCCGTGTTCTTCGCGATCGTGGCGCTCTGTCCGACCTGGACGCCGAGCACGGGATCCATGCGACGCACGCGCACGGACCGCGGCTAGTCGTCCCCGCCCAGTGTCTGTGGGCCGAGCTTGCCGGCGGTCCGCTCCATGTACCCCTCGCCCTTGCGCTCGTACTTCGTGAAGCCGAGCCGATCGAGGTTGTCGTTGCTCAGGGCGCTCTTGGCCTTCATCTCCGACCACTTCGCGGCGATGTTCGGCGCCTGCGGCACGCGACGCACGGGGCGCCCATCCTCCGGATGCGCCGTCAGCGCGTCCTCGCGCATCGGCTGCACCGCCTCGAAGTACTCCCCGAGGCCCTCGCCCTGGTCGTCCACAACCTCGTACACGTACGTCGGCATACCAGACTCTACGCCCGGGAAACCGAGGAGTTCACGCCGTCGCCCGCGGCTCGGCGGCGAATCGGATGAAGTCCGTCACCGCCGGCGTGCCCCCCGCCAGCGCGATCGAGGTCGCGACCTGGCCCCGGTGGTACGCCGAGTGGTTGATCACGTGCGTGAGGATGTCCTCGATGTGGGCGCTCCACGCGATCCCGTCGGTCGTGCTGAAGTCGCACACCTGGCGCAGCCGGGCGTCGGTCAGGTGCGAGAGCCACTCGGCCCACAGCTCGGCGGCCTGGGCGCCGACCGTCTCCAGCTCGTCCATCGACACGCCCGTCGGAAACAGCTCGATCGGCTCGCCCGCCGAGCCCTCGAGCCGTCGCATCCACTCGCGCTTGGCGGCGACGATGTGGGCCGCCCGATCGCCGGCCCGCTGGACCTCGGCGTGGGTGTGGTCGGGGCAAGCCGCGATCGCGCGGAGCACCGCCAGCTCGCTCGACCGCTCGTACTCGAACAAACGCTGGAATCGCCGGTACATCGCCTACTCCCGTTCCATGCCGATTAACCCACCGCTCAACCCACCGCGAGGCGCGCGACCATGCCCGCCACCGCCTCGCGCAGCCCGGCAAACACCGCCCGCGCCACGATCGAGTGCCCGATGTGCAACTCGCGCACCCCGTCCAGCCGTGCGACCGGACCCACGTTGTCGTAATTGAGGGCGTGCCCCGCGTTGAGACCGACACCCGCCACGCGAGCCGCGCTCGCCGCGTCGCGAAGGCGCTCCAGCTCGCGGGCCAGCCGGTCGTCGCGCTCGTCGCCGCCCGCGTCGAACCACGCGTGCGCATATGGCCCGGTGTGCAGCTCGACCCACGCGAAGCCGCTCGCGCCGGCCGCGGCGATCTGGCCGCATTCCGGATCCACGAACGCCGACACGCTCGCGCCCGCGTCGACCAAGCGTGAGACGACCTCGCCCAACCGACCTTGCTGTTGCGCGACATCCAGCCCGCCCTCGGTCGTGACTTCCATCCGCCCCTCGGGCACGAGCGTCACCATGTGCGGGCGCACCCGTTCGGCGATCGCGACCATCTCGTCTGTCGCGGCCATCTCGAGGTTGAACTTCACGCGCGTCGCCTCGCGCACGCGCTCGATGTCGCGATCGACCACGTGCCGCCGATCCTCGCGCAGGTGCATCGTGATGCACGACGCGCCGCCCAGCTCGCTCTCGTGCATCGCGCGGACGACATCGGGCTCGCTCATCGCCGGGGCGCTCGCGCCCGCGCCGCCGCCGGACGGATACCGCGCCTGGCGCAGCGTCGCGACGTGATCGATGTTCATTCCGAGGCAGGGCACGCCG
>JBCAXI010000131.1:0-7397 GCA_038534175.1 Planctomycetota bacterium
ACTGCCACTCGCAGATGATCCGGCCCATCTTCTCTGAGGTGAAACGCTACGGCGAGTACAGCAAGCCGGGCGAGTTTGTCTACGACCGCCCGTTCCAATGGGGCTCACGCCGCATCGGGCCCGATCTCGCCCGCGAGGGCGTCATCCAGCCCTCCTCGTGGTGGCACTACCTGCACTTCATGGAGCCCGACCAGATCACCGCCGGCTCAATCATGCCCAGCTACCGGCACCTCGCCGACCAGGAGCTCGACTTCGACGCCATCCTCCCGCGCGTGCAGTCCATGGCGCTCCTCGGCGTGCCCTACGGCGACGCCGTCACCAACGCCGCCGAGATGGCCCGCGAGCAGGCCATCGCGCTCAACGAGCAGATCACGCTCGAGTCCACCTCGCAGGGCGGTGAGCCGACGGACATCGCCGACCGCAAGATGATCGCCCTCATCGCCTACATGCTGCGACTGGGCACCGACATCAACAAGCCCGCCCCAGAGGAAGCCGTCCCCGACGATCCCGCCGCCGAGTCCGAATCGCCAAGTTCCGAATCGCCAAACGAAGAAGCCGCAGCCAATCCCGAGACGGAGGCCAACTGACATGCGACTCACCGACATCGTCCAGCACGCCGATCTCGATCTGTGGCCGCAACTCGCGTTGGTCTTCTTTGTCCTCGCCTTCGCGATGATGCTCGTCCGCGTCGTCCTCACCAGCAAGGCCAAAGACCGCGCCATCGCACACATCGTCCTCGAAGACGACATCCCCGCGCCGAGCGACAAGGAGCCACGCCATGGCTGATCGCAACGACAACATGAGCGACGCCAACCTCATCGCGGGTCACGAGTACGACGGCATCCAAGAGTTCGACAACCCGACGCCAAGCTGGTGGCATGCCATCTGGTTCGGCTCCATGCTCATCAGCGTCGTCTACTTCTACATGTCGCTCTGGAGCCCGATGTTCATCCACCAGACCGACCGTCTCGCCAAGGCCCAGGAGCGAGAGATCCAGATCCTCTTCGCCGAACTCGGCACGCTTGAGAACGAAGAGCAAACCATCGTTGAACTCATGGATGACGAGAAGTGGATGACATTCGGCGCCGCGCTCTTCCAGGGCTCGTGCGTCTCGTGCCACGGGCCCGACGGTGGGGGCGCGGTCGGCCCCGACCTCCTCGATCACCACTACAAGAACATCTCAGAGATCACCGACATATACGCCGTCATCAACGACGGCGCCGCCCGAGGCGCCATGCCCGCGTGGGGACAGCGCCTCCACCCCAACGAGATCGTTCTGCTCAGTGCCTACGTCGCCAAGCTCCGCGGCTCTGGCGACGGCCCCCTCGGGCCCGACGGCGAGGAAATCGCCCCTTGGCCCACATCTTCCGAGACCCAGACGTCTGAAGAGACCATGAGCAGCCGGTAGCCGTCCGCCGGGGGATCGACATGGCCGCCACCGCAAGCCAGCAGGACCGAGTCCTCTCCACGCTCAACGCCGACGGCTCGCGCCGATGGCTCAAGCCGCGCCCGTCGGGCGGCCGCTGGCTCAACCGTCGACGCATCGTCGGCTACGGGCTCATCGCCCTCTTCGTCACACTCCCGCACCTGCGCATCAACGGCAAGCCGCCCCTCCTCCTCGACATCCCCAAGCGTGAGTTCACCTTCTTCGGCGGCACCCTCTACGCGACCGACATCATGTTCCTCGCGCCGCTGATGATTCTCATCTTCGTCTCGATCTTCTTCCTCACCGCGCTCTTCGGTCGCGTCTGGTGCGGCTGGGCTTGCCCGCAAACCGTCTACCTCGAGCTCGTCTATCGCCCCATCGAATACCTCTTCCAAGGAACGCCCGGCAAGAAACGCCGCAACTTCGGCGGCGCCGGCACCGCGATCAAGTGCGGCATCTACTTCGTCATCTCGTTCATCCTCGCCCACACGTTTCTGAGCTACTTCGTGGGAACCGATGCGCTGCGCACCTGGATCTTCGGATCCCCCCTCGACCACTTCTTGCCGTTTCTGCTGGTCGTGGCCACCACGCTCGCCATGCTCTTCGACTTTGGCTACTTCCGAGAGCAGATGTGCATCGTCGCGTGTCCCTACGGCCGATTCCAGAGCGTCATGCTCGATCAAGACTCGCTCGTCATCGGATACGACCAGCGACGAGGCGAGCCACGCGGCAAGAAGCGACGCAAGCCCAAGGGCGCCACCACAGGCGTCGACCTCACCGTCCGTGCCACCGATCCGGAGCCAACGCCTGGCGACTGCATCGACTGCCACATGTGCGTGACGACCTGCCCGACCGGCATCGACATCCGCGACGGTCTCCAGCTCGAGTGCGTCAACTGCGCCCAGTGCATCGACGCCTGCGACACCGTCATGGACAAGATCGGCAAGCCCCGCGGCCTCATCCGCTACGCCTCCCAACGCGCACTCGAGAAAGGCGGGCGACGCTTCCTCCGACCCCGCGTCATTGTCTACCCCGCCATCATCATCCTCATGCTCTCCATCATCGGCATCGGCCTCGTCACCCGATCGCCCGCACTCCTCCGCGTCGTCCGCGGCCCTGGCCTGCCGTACATCATTCTTGAAGACGGTCGCATCACCAACTCGGTCAACATCAAGATCCATAACCGCTCGCAGGACGACGCCACGTACCGCGTCTCGCTAGTCGGCGCCGACGGCGTCGAGGTGCTCACACAACTCGGCGCACTCGACGTGCCTGCCGGCGAGATCCGAACCGAGCCCTCTCTCTTCGCCGCGCCCAAGCATGTCTTCAACGCTGGACGCGCCGACCTCCGAGTCCGACTCGAGGACGACAGCGGGCGCGTCCAAGAGACGCCCTATCGCATGCTCGGCCCACGCGGCGCCCGAGCCACCACACCTTCACCAACCACATCCCCAACCAGCACGCCCCCACAAGAGGACGCCACCCATGCATCCTGAACAACCAAGCCATGCCTCAAAGACTCGATCCGGTTGGCAGTGGCCGCTCGCCGTCGTCGCCGTCTTCAGCGTCTCGCTCACGATCTGCGGCATCACCATCTACGCCGCCACCAGCGACGAGAGCCACGCCATTGAGGACGACTATTACGCCCGAGCCGTCAGCTGGGACGAGACCGCCGCCCAACGCGCCGAGAGCGCCGAGCTCGGTTGGAACGCGACCGCCTCCATCGGCGCGCCCAACCAAGACGCGACCCGCGATCTGACCATCAGGCTCCAGGATCCCAACGGCCTCGCCATCCAGGCCGACCACGTCACCGCGCTCGTGTTCCACCACGCGCGCCGCGGCGATGCCAAGGAGTTCACACTCTGGCCCCTCGCCTCGGGCGCGTATCGAGCGCCGATCCCCGACGCCCGCGCCGGCATCTGGCAGGTCCGACTCCTCGCGACCGCGGGCGAGCACCACTTCGTCCAGACGATCGACGTCACCACTCCGGACGGACGCGCACAATGATCGCCCTCGTCGGCGCCGTGCTCGCCGCCAGCCTCGTAGGAAGCCTGCACTGCGCCGGCATGTGCGGCGTCTTCGTCGCCATGGCCTGCGGCCTCAATACCAACGACCGCAAGCAGCACGCCCGACTCCAATCCCTCTACCACGGCGGCCGACTCATCGGCTACACCACCCTTGGCGCCATCGCCGGCGCACTCGGCGGCGCGCTCGACCTCGGCGCCTCGCTCGCGGGCTTCGCACACGCCGCGGCCATCTTCGCCGCCGCCGCCATGCTCATCATTGGCATCGGCGTCCTGCTCCAGAACCACGGCGTCCGACTCGCCAAGCTCCGACCGCCCGCGCCCCTCCAGCGCCTGTTCCAACGCGGCGTCAAGCTCGCCGATCGACTCACGCCCGCGCGACGCGCGCTCATGATCGGCGCGCTCACCGTCCTGCTGCCCTGCGGCTGGCTCTACGCGTTCGCGATCGTCGCCGCAAGCACCGCCCATCCGCTCTCCGGCGCACTCGTCATGGCCGCGTTCTGGACCGGCACCGTCCCAATCCTTGCCGCGCTCGGCGCCGGCGTTGGCTTCGCGAACGCACGCCTGGGCCCGAAAGTCCGCACCATCGGCGCCGTCGCGATCGTCGCCTTCGGCGCCTTCCTGCTCTTCCGTGTCCCCGGCGCCGACTTCGGGTTCATCGATCGTCTCGCCGGCGCCGGCGTTGCCCAGGCCGCGACGAGCACCGACGCCGTCGCACAGACCAAGTCAGCTCACTGCCCGTTGTGCGATGACAATGATGCGTTAGAGGACGATGACACAGAGAACGTGCCGTGACCACGCTCGCCGCCCAACCCACCGCCGAGATCAACCAGCGCATCGAGTGCGCACACTGTGGGCTCGACGTGCCCGCCGCCCTGTTCAATGACGAGCGCGACGAGCAGTTCTGCTGCATCGGCTGCGAGATGGCCTTCGACACCATTCTCGCCTGCGGCCTCGACGAGTACTACGCCCTCCGCGACAAGCTCGGGGGCGAGCGCCAACCCGCCAACGCCGCCGAATCGCGGTTCACCTCCTTCAACGATCCCGAGTTCGCCAAGCGTCACGTCAAGGGCGAGCCCGATGGCTCCCTGCACGCCGAGGTCTATCTCGAGGGCGTGCATTGCGCCGCTTGTCTATGGCTCGTCGAGAAGCTCCCCGAGGTCGTCCCCGGCCTGCTCGCCAGCCAGCTTGATCTAGGCCGCCGAACCGCCACGCTGCGATGGGATCCCGCCCACGCGCGGCTCTCCGAAGTTGCCCACGCGCTCTCCAAATTCGGCTACACGCCCCACCCCATCGAGCCCTCCGAGGCGCGCGAAGCACGACGCGCCGAGGACCGCGGCTTCCTCATTCGCATCGGCATCGCCGCCGCGTGCGCGGGCAACGTCATGCTCCTCGCCTTCGCGCTCTACAGCGGCCGCTTCGACGCGATGGACCACGCCTGGCAGACTTTCTTCCGCTGGCTCTCCGCCGGCATCGGCGTCGTCAGCCTCGCCGGCCCAGGACGCGTCTTCTTCCGAGGCGCCCTCGGTGCCCTTCGCGCCCGAACCTGGCACCTCGACACGCCCATCGCCATCGCGCTCCTCGTCGGCGGGGTCGCAGGCCTCGTCAACGTTGTCCGCGGCGCCGGTGAGATCTACTTCGACTCCCTCACCATGCTCGTCTTCCTGCTGCTCATCGGTCGATGGCTCCAGGCCCACCAGCAGGCCCGCGCCGCCGACGCCGTCGAGTTGCTCTTCTCCGTCACCCCCCGCAGCGCCACCCGCATCGAAAGCGGACAGCCGCGCGAGATTGCGATCGAGTCCGTTCAGCCGGGCGACCTCATCGAGGTCGCGCCGCAAGACTGCATCCCCGTCGACGGACGCATCGAGCAGGGCGTCACCAGCGTCGACGAGTCCATCCTCACCGGCGAGTCGTGCCCCATCGAGCGATCGATCGGAGACGACGTCGCCGCCGGCTCTGTCAACCTCGGCGCCCTCATCCGTGTCCGCACGTCCGCCGCGGGGCGCGACACGCGCGTCGGACGACTCATGAGCAGCCTCGCGAGCCTCAGCGGTGGGCGAGCGCCCATCGTCGGGCAGGCCGATCGCCTCGCCGGCCCGTTCGTCATGGTCGTCCTCGCGCTCGCCTTCGTCTGCATGATGGTGCGACTCGCCAGCGGCGCCGGCCTCGAGGCCGCCATCGAGAGCACCATCGCGCTGCTCATCGTCTGCTGCCCCTGCGCCATCGCGCTCGCCACGCCGCTCGCCTGCGCTGTCGCCACCGGCAAACTCGCCTCGCGTGGCGCCCTCGTCAAGGGAGGGCACGTCTTCGAGGCCCTCGCACGACCGAGCCGTCTCGTGCTCGACAAGACCGGCACCGTCACAGAGGGTCGCTTCGAGGTCCGCGATTGGATCGGCGATGAGTCCGCGCGACCCGCGGTCGCGGCGCTCGAACGCGGCTCGACCCACCCCGTGGCACGGGCGCTCTCGCGCTCGTCGGAAACCGAACCGCCGATCGTCGATGACATCCAGCACCACCTCGGGCTCGGCGTCACCGGAACGCACGCGCGCCAGCGCTACGCCGTTGGCTCGGCCACGTTCATGCAGGACCTCGGCATCGACACCCCGGCGTGGGCCACCGACGCCGAACGCCATGCCAGCGAGCGCGCCATGACGCCGGTGCTCGTTGCGCGCGGCGCCGAGGTCATTTCGGTCGTCACGCTCGGAGACCGCGTGCGCCCCGAGGCCGTCGAGTCGATCCAGCAGCTCCGCGCACTGGGCATGCGACCGCAGCTGCTCTCCGGCGACGACCAACGCGTCACCGCCGCGATCGCCGCCGAGATCGGCCTCGACACGCACGAGGGCCGCGTCGATCCGGAGGGCAAGGCCTCCCGCGTGCTCGAGTGGAACAAGGGCGGTCCCGTTGTAGTGGTGGGGGATGGCGTGAACGACGCCGCCGCTCTCGCCTCGGGAACCGTCGGCGTCGCGGTGCACGGCGGCGCGGAGGCCTCCCTCGCCGCCGCGGATGTCTACCTGAGCAAGCCCGGTCTCCGGTCGTTGGTCTCGCTGGTGCGCGCCTCCCGCGCGACCGCCGCCCGCGTGCGCCTCTGCCTCATCGTCGCCGCCTCGTACAACGCCACCGCGGCCGCGCTCGCGATCGTCGGATGGATGTCGCCGGTTGTCGCCGCGATCGTCATGCCCATTAGCTCCATCACCGTCGTCGCGATGGCTCTCGGTGTGCGCTGGAAGGATCGAGCCGAATGAACGTGCTCTACCTCGTCATTCCACTCGCGCTCGTCATCGCCGCCAGCGCCGTCGCGGGGTTTGTCTGGATGGTCCGCAGCGGGCAGCTCGACGACCTCGACTCGCCGCCCCTCCGGATGCTGTTCGACGACACGCCCGTCGCTTCTAAAAACGCTTCTTCCAAGACGATCTCGTCCCCATCGAAGCGTCGGGACCGATCCTCGCCACACGGCCCACGTGACGAGACAAACGCACGGCAACGCTAGCCGCGTCTCGCACTCCGATCCTTGGCGCTCGGGCCTCAACTCCAACCAGCGCGTGCGCGCGTTATTGGACCTCAAACGCCGACGTGACCAGCATAAAACAGGTGGGTCGCCCGCGCGACCCCGCCCCCTGGCTCCGCCTTCACCCCCTACTTGGTCTTGCCGGGCGAGCACGTCCCAGCGTCAACCGATTTCCATTTGCCCCGCGGCTCGACCCGATCGGCCACGGACGAAGGAGCCGCGCATGGCCTTACCCATCCTCGTGATCGACGACGACCCCGACCATCGCCGGCTCTTGGAGTATGTGCTCACCCTCGCCGACGATGACCTCGCTGTCACGGCCGTCGCGACCATCGATGAGGCCGTCCAGTCGATCCAACGCGAGACCTTCGCCTGCATCGTGCTCGAATTCAACCTGGGCATGATCGATGTGAGCGACACCATCCCCGAGCTCCGGCGCCAC
>JBCAXI010000132.1:0-7393 GCA_038534175.1 Planctomycetota bacterium
TCGACGAGCCGCTGGGTCTCGTCGAGCGACGGCACGAGCGCCGTTGTGATCGCCGGTTGCGTGGTGAACGATGAAACAAGCCCCAGGCCGTCGTTCGTGAACAGGCTGATCGAGTCGTCCTCCGCGTTCGTCACGGCAACGTCCAGACCACCCACGCCGTCGAGATCACCGATCGCGATGCCCTGGGGATTCGCGCCGGTGTTGGTGATGACCTGCGAGCCGAAGTCGAATCCGCCCGCGCCGTCGGCGTAGAGCACCACGAGCGAGCCCGGGCCGGTCACCGGCGCCGAGAGGCTCGGGACGACGAACGCGAGGTCGTCGAAGCCATCGTTGTTAAGGTCGGCGACGGCCGCGTCGGTTGGAGCGCCCGCGACATTGAAGCTGCTGGTGTCGGAGAGCCCGACCGACTCGCCGAGCGACTGAACAGAGAGCCCCACGGCGCCCCCGGCACGCGCGAGCGGATTCTGCGCGTAGTCGAGCAAGAGGAACTTGCTGCCAGGAAGCGCCGGGCTGACGAGCACGACATCAAAGACGCCGTTGAGCGCCACCTGCGCGTTGATGACGTCGAGACCCGTGTCCCCGAGCGACGGATCGAAACCCTGCTCGGTCTGGATGATCAACGCGCCGTCGAGGTTCGCGCTCTGCTGGACGACGATCGTCCCGGCCTCCACGCCGCCGAGGCCGTCGGACTGGAACGTGGTGCGGATGACGCCGATTGTCTGCGTGAGATCGCCGGTGATGGTGAGCGCGGCGCCAGAGTCCGGCTCGATCAGACCCGCGTTCGTCACATCGCCCTCGATCGTGCCAGAACCGGTCAGAGAGGAGGCGACGGTCTCGAGCGAGAGCCCGTTGGCCGTCGAGACCGTGGTGGTTTCATCAAGCCACAGCTCGCCCTTCTCGACCGTGAGGGCGCCGGTCGTCTCGAGGCGGCTGTTGGGCTGGTCGAGGGCCAGGGGAAGGGGGTCGTCGGCGAGCAGCAGGTAGATGTCGTCCTCGCAGGGGCAGTCGCCGCCACGATAGCCGTAGCCACCGCCGTTGCCGTAGCTCGCACAGAAGTAGTTGTACCCGTCCGAGACGATCACGTCGTCGTCGCCGTCCCCGTCGATGTCTCCGATGACGAGGGATGTCATCGGGACGGGGTTCTGAGGGCGGAAGAGGCGTTGCTCGAATCGGGGCGGGGAGGCGCCGTCATTCTCGAAGAGTGCGGCGAAGAACTGCGGGATGGCCTGGCCCGAATCGGCGCCACCGATGATGTCGAGGTCGCCATCGGCATCGAAATCGGTGACGCGGACGGCGGTGGCGCCGACGCCGAAGATACGCTCGGTGAAGGCCGGTGGCGTGGCGCCGTCGCTCTCGTACCAGGCCGAGAGGCCAGTCACGCGCCAGAGCGGAAGGATGTCGTCGTCGCCATCACCGTCGAGATCGACGGCGGTCGCAAAGCGTGTCTCAGAGTCGACGCGAGCGCCGCTAAACAGACTGATCGGGATGTTGAGTGGGCTCGCCGCAAAGGTGGGAGGATTGCCGCCCTGGTTGATGTACACGCGGTCGCCCAGTAAGTCCACGCGTCGATCGCCGTTGAAGTCGCCGGCAACCTCGATGCTCACATCCGGGCCCGGGATGAGTACGGCCTCGGGCCATGTGGAGACGGGACCGCCGGTGTTTCGGTACCAGAAGACCTCAGAAATCGACTGGATGCTTGTTTGGCCGATTGCCACTAGATCAATGCGCTCATCGCCATCAATGTCTGCCGCAAGTGGCTCAAAGTTATTGGTGAGGGAAGAGTTTAGTGCTTCCACGGTGAATGTTGGCGGCGAGCCGCCATTACTCAGTACGACTTGTCTATTCGAGAAGAAGTCCTCTAGCCCGTCCCCATTGAAGTCAGCAACATCTCCAATCAGTGGATCGGTTCCAACATTTGCAGCGGGAATAGACGTGACTGATTGGGCGCCTTGTAGTCCTCCCGTGGGATCGAGCAGTAAGAAGGGCTCAAACGCGGTGGCACCGCATCCGCTAAACGGCTCGTCATCGAGCAACAAGAGTTCATCGTCGCCGTCGCCATCGGCGTCCAGGGCTCGGTAAGCGAGGTGCTCCTCGCCACCAGCACCGGGGCCGTCGACGATGATGGAGACCGAGACGGGTGTCGCGGCGGCGAGGGTCGTGTCGTTGTCAATGGAGATGGTCGCGTTGGCGCCCAGCGACACGTCGGACTCGATGGTGGTTCCGGCGGGCGCCATGAGATCGACACTGGCGCCAGCGGGGGCGGTGATCGACCCGCCCAGCAGGAGTGTGTTAGAGGTGGCCTCGAGGACGGCGCCGTCGGCAAGAGTCCAGTTGCCGATCTCGGGCTGTTCGATGCCCGCGATCGACCGCAGCGTGAGGGACTTGCCTGCGAGATCGAAGGTGGGCTCGGCAAGGAATCGCACGGGGTCGGTCTGCAGCACGTCGCCCGGCGCGGCGAGTGTGATCGCATCGGCGATGCTGGGTTCGGAGCCGCCGGCGGTGAGGTTCTCGACGTCGTTGGCCTGCTGATGCCACACAAGAGTGCCGGGCGGCTCGGGCGAGTTGCCGTCGTTGCCAAGATCGTTGGTGCCGACGAGGGCGAGCACGTCGAGATCGCCGTCGCCCTCGAGGTCGAGGAGCTCGAGACCCGCTGAGCCGTCGAAGGCGCCCAGAGGGTGCGATTGAACGGAAGCGCCACCGAGATTCTCGAACCACGAGATCTGCGTGCTGGTGACGTACTCGCCGCCGGCGATGATATCGTTGTCGCCGTCGTCGTCGACATCGCCGACTCTCAAGTACTCGGCGGGCACCGGCAAATCGGTTCCGCTGGCGAGGAGCACGCTGGGGAAGTTGGAGGTCTGGGTCGGGTCGACGGGTGGGATGCCGTCATTGAGCATCACGAAGAGCTTCTCGTCGACTTGGTCGTCATCGAGTTCTAGGTCGGCGTACATACCGACGATGTCCTCATCACCATCGAGATCGAAGTCTGCGATCTCGAATGCGAGGGCGGTGTTGGACTCGCTCGTGGGCACACCATCTCTTGTGAGTGTTTCAAGCGCAAACTCGGTCGCGCCTAGGGTGAACTGGGGCGTGCTGGCGCCGTCGCTGCGCGCCCACACAACTGTTCCATCGTTGAACTCTGGTGTGTCGTAGAGCCCAAGTATATCGAGGAAGCCATCGTTATTGAGATCGATGGGCAGGCCCGATGCGGCAAGGCTGCGAGTCGAGGCTTCGAACGTGGGCGGCGTGCCGCCGAGATTTCGGACCCACTCATTGCTCACAATCAGATCGAGATCCGCGTCGTTGTCGAGGTCCGCGAGGAGACACGTCGAGATCTGTCGTTGAGCACCGTTCTGGGTCAGCGTTGCGGCGGAGATAGTGATGAATCCGTTTGTTCCGCTGGGGTCCTGCGCGAACACGTAAATGTCGTTGTCAACGCGGACCGCGATATCGAGGTCGCCATCGTTGTCGATGTCACCCGCGGCGGTCGCACGTCGTGGGTTCGTTTCCAACGCTTGATTCCCAACCGCGGCGTCAGGCAGGAGCACAACCTCGGTGAATCGTGGTATCGCGGCGCCATCATTCAGAAAGAGGACCACATCCTGCGGCCCTTGGCCGTTGACGGCTCGCGTGATCGCCACGTAGTCCGCGTCGCCGTCGTCGTCGATGTCGGTCATCGTGCCGGCGAACATGCCGGCGTAGGACGTCGGCTCGCGTCGCTCGACGAACAAGACGCCCTGTGCCACGACGGGCTGTGCGGCGATCGTCAATCCGATCAACGCCACGGACCCGTGACCCGCCCGGCCCGCCGCCGCGATCAGCCGCTCGATACGACGCCCTCCGGCGATACCCGGACGCGATCCGCAACCCATGCTGTGCTCCTCACTCGTTTTGCACCGTTTGAAGACACGCAGACTACCCACCCGCGCCCCTCAGCACAGCCTTCACTTGGGATGTGGAAATAGATAACCCTTCAGCTTGTATGAAGCACGGCACACCGAGCGAGGTTCAACTCGAGGGCGGCAGGCGGAACGTGTGATCGATCTCGTCCTTGCTGAAGCCGAGCACGCCGGGCCACGGGTAGCCGGGGAGGATCTGCACGTCGAAGAGCTCATGGGCGCCGGTGTCGAAGCGGATCTGACCGACGGCGTGGCCGCTACGCAGATCGATGACGTGGACCGCGCACTCGAGTTGGTCGCGGATGTGCTCGATCGGCAGTCCACCGAACTCGCGTTTCTCGCGGATCTTGGAGAGTCCGACGAAGGCGAGGTCGCCGTGGATCGCCAGGCCGCGCGTGAAGCCGGGGCAGCGCGCAACGGTGTCGCGTTGGCCGGTGTCGCGATCGATGCGTTGCAGCTCGCCGCGGCCCGAGTCGAGCACGAGCAACGATTCGTTGTGCCATCGGGGCGAGTGCGGCATGGCGAGGCCGTGGGCGATGGTCTCGCCCGTGGGCACATCGATCACGGCGCCGCCGGTGGCCTTGTGGGCTCGCCAGCCATGGGGCTCGTCGGTCTGGCCGAGCACGGTGACGGCGGAGAGCTCGCCGTGGCGCACGGCGAGGCCATTGAGATGGCACCGATCCTCCGGGCGCAACGCCGTGATGAACGGGGGACGCCACACGGGTTGGAAGCTGTGCGTCTCGTCGAGGCGAGCTAAACAACTGAATCGGGTCGCGACGAAGCAGAGGTTCTGGTCGTCTTTCGCTGGGCCATTGCCTGTCCACGCGAGCTCGTGCACCGCGACATCGCCGGTGACCCACGACCGACGGGGCACGAAACGGGTGGAACCGTCATCCGTGGAACTCCACGCGTCGAGCCGCCAGATCTGTCGACGTGTGCCGAGCGCCAATGCGCCCTCGCGCATCGCAACGCCCATGGGTTTCTCAAACTGGCGCATGAGCAGATTGAGCCGTCCGTCGCGAGCTCGGATGAACAGCAGTCGGCCCGCTTGATATGTGGTCACAACCAACGTGGCGTCGGCCCGCTCGAGCAGCTCGGGCAGGCCCGGCGAGAACGAGTACGTGATGCGCTCGGCCTCGGGCGGGATTGGCTGGGCTTGCGACTCGGTCACGGCGTGCGCTCACATGGGCAATGCGTCATAATTAGCTTGAACCAATCCCAGTCTCGTTTGTCTGAGGGCGACGATCAACCGCCGGCCCTGATGTGCCGGCAGCACGCCTGGCTCCTTCGTGTGAAGCGTCTGTCGAACATCCCGACGCCTACGCACGCCACGGCGATCGGCACGGGCGAGGCGGTCGCCGAGGAGGCGCTCAGCCATTGCACTTTGCATCAACCACTGGCGAGCCCGCGCGGCCCGGTGCTACAATGCTCGGAATGGCGCGGGTGTAGTTCAGTGGTAGAACGTCAGCCTTCCAAGCTGAATGTCGTCGGTTCGATCCCGATCACCCGCTCTCGGGCGTGAGGATTCCGCACGTCCGACCCGACGCTCTCGGGCCCATATCGCAGGGGAACGAGCAACGCGAACGCCTCCGGCTTGATCCCCGGAGGCGTTTGCACTCTGGCACGCGGCATGCGAGGCTGCCGTTGCCGGTGCTGATCACATCGGTCGCGACCAGGCCCAGCCCGACCAGGTCGTGATGCGAAGGGCGCCCGGAATCGACCCATGCGAACCGATGTCGCGTACGTCGTCGCGTGCTACCTCGAGCACGCGAACGAGATCTACACGTCTCGTGAACCCAAGAACCTCAGAAGCTCGCTGGCGTTGCTGGTGCAGCACTGCAGAGGGCTCGCCCCGCGCGAGATCCGCGCAGCCCTCCGCGAGCTGGAGCACGATCGCACGCGCTCAGCGAACTACCGACGCAAAGTCTGGGGCCACTGGAAACGATTCCTCGCGTGGTGCGTTGAGTTCGAAGAGCTCCCGAGCTTCGTGCTGTCAGAGGTACGAGCGTGGAGACCCAGGTTCCCCGAGGATCCCGCGTTCGACGTGACGCCTCAGCTGCGTGACGACCTGACGAAGCTCCCGGAGCGTGTGCGTCAGACCCTCGAGCACCTGCCCAAGTGCTATCGAGAGATCGTGCAGCTCATCGCTCTGACAGGAGCTAGGCCGAGTGAGATCCTCGGCCTCCGAAGCTCCGATATCGACATCAGCTCGACGCCGTGGGTTGCTTGGCTGAGTCGACATAAGACCTCCGGTCGTTCACGTCGTCCGAGGATGCTGGTCTTCCCGCCCTCTGCCGTCAAGGTCCTGGACCGGAACCTCCGCCCTTTCACGCCCGATGACTGGTTGTTCCCGTCGCATTCTGACCCTGAAAAAGCAGTGCCATACGCCACGCTCGCCCAGGCGATCAGACGGACGAACCACCGACACAAGCTCGCCAGCTGGCAGCTCTACGACCTACGCCGGCACGCCGCTCGTGTGCTGCGTGATTCTCAGGATCTGCAGCACGCCCAGGTCGCCCTGGGGCACACCCGCGCGAGCACGACGGAGATCTACGCGCCCGCCCGATGCAGCGACCTCGCAGCGATCGCGCAGCAGATGGAGGGCGTGCTATGAGCACCGAACCTGTCAAGGGCTGGGACGCGCGTCAGAAGCCCGACGGAGACATCGAGGTCTTCGAGGTCGAGATCCTCGGGGTGCACGAGACCGAGGACCTCGTCCACGTGCGCCGTGAGCACTCAGAGTTTCCCTACTGGTCCTCGCTCGCGTCGCGTGATCGGAAGATCTGCGAGCAGCTGGCGATGTTCCACTTCAGCCATGGGTGAGAAGGTCGCGAAGAGCGACGGACGCGCTCACGCGAAGGCCAAGATCCTGAAGATCGCCATGCAGCTCGCCGGCAGGCTCCAGCTCTCCGCACGTGCACAAGCCATCCTGGCACACGTGCTCGCAGAGTCATGGCTCACACGCGACCAGAAGCACTGGGAAGCGGTGCTGGCATTCTCAATACTCGAAGATCGACTGAGCTGCACGAGGTACACGATCCGCCGTGCCGCGGACGAGCTGCAAGAAGCAGGCATCGTGCACGTAGCGCGAGGAGACAAGCGACGACCAACGCGTTGGTCGGTACCCGTGGGGTTGCAACCATGCACCCCCGGGGGTGCGCCGGTGCACCCCGGGGGGTGCACCCATGCACCCTCAGAGGGTGCACCCATGCACCCCACTACAAGAACAAGATCATCCACAGCGATCGAGCCGTCGTGCGCCGCTGGAAGCGACGACGACTCGATCGAGAACCGACCTCTCGCCGAGTCCACGCTCCTGTTCCTCGAACAACGCGAACGCATGGGACGCTCGACACGCCAACGGGTGCTCGCTGATGCATCGACAGACCAACGCAGCCAGGACGAGAGCAACACCACGCTCGAGACCCCCACGCTCGACGCCGACCCGCCGCTGCCACGCTCAACCCAAACCAAGAGCCGCTCGGGCGAGACGC
>JBCAXI010000133.1:0-7364 GCA_038534175.1 Planctomycetota bacterium
CCCGATGGCTCGCTCAGTACCAAAGAGAAGAACGAGCTGTCCTTCCACGTGCTGAGCGATCGGGGCAACCGGGTCGCGCAGCAGTTCGGGATCGCGTACATCTTGCCGCCTGAGCTAAAGAGCCGATTCGGCGAGCGGCTGGCGGGCTTCAACGGCGATGACTCAGCGACGCTGCCGCTCGCGGCGACGTTCGTTGTCGACCGGGATGGCGTGGTTCGGTGGTCGTTCATCGAAGACGACTACCGCGTGCGGGCCGAGCCCGACGACATCCTCGCGGCGCTCGAGGCACTCTAACTCCGTCCCGCACACCGTCGTCCCGGGCGAGGGATCTGAGGGAGGCGGTGTGCCAATTCGTTATTGCTGACGGCTTCGTTGACGCGACTCTTCCTTGAGCGCGTCTTCTTCGCCGTGGATGACCTCGACGACTTCAATCGCGAGTTCGGGATGGGTCGACTCGATGCCATCGGCGCGGTAGCCGCCTCCCGTGCGCCGGACGGCTCGGTCCATCGAGACCTCGTCGCCCGCGAGGTCCGAGACGAACACGTACAAGCCCGCGTCGTGCGCTACCTGCACCCATTCCTCGGCCCGGACGTCCCATGCCTTGTCGGCCTCGATGGTTGAGAGGTCCGGCAGGATGCCCCAGCCCCACTCGGCGTAGCCCTTGATCCGTCCGTGGCTGATCGGCTCGTCGCCCTCGACCGCGAGCACGAGCCGCATCGGTTGCCCGAACGCGCGTCGGACGCGCAGCAGCGTGGTCGCGTCGTCGGCCTGGACCAGGACCTCGCCGGCACGCCGCTTGTACCCGAGACGATCAAGGGTCTCGACAAAGGTCGCAACAATGTCGTGGCCCTGCTCTTGGTGCCATACCGGTTCGAGCAGCTTGATGCCAACGCCGATGCGCCGCCCGGTAGTCTCGTTCAGCCGGGTGACGACGCCGAGCAGGTCGTCCAGTGACGAGAGGGTGGGCTGGAACACCTTGCTGTCATGACGATGCCGGACGCGGGCCAGCTCTTCGCTGGTGAAGTCCACGCTGTACCAGCCGCCGTCGTCTCGGGCCCGGTCGGGGTAGAGCTCGGCGATGTTGGTGAAGGTGTCGAGACTGGGCGAGGTCGCCCCGAACAGGACGTTGTCGCTCGAGAGCACCGCGTCCGCCTGGATGTACTGGGCGCCGGTGTGGTACGCCCGAACGAACGCCGCGAGGCTGTTGCGAGGGAGCTCGTGGCTCGCGCCGCCCTGGGCGATGACGATCCGTCGATGGCTGCCCGGCGACGAGCCGAGCAGGCAGATCGCCGAGAGCAGGATCGCGAGCGTGTGCATCATCGAGCGTGTGAGGCGTGGCAACATGCTGAACTCCGTGGCGAGGCGAGAGGGCGATCCGATAACGTCACGGCCCGTGGACTGGGGCGGGCAAGACCACACGCGGCGGTCGGAAGCGAGCGTAGATTAGCCCTCCGGCTTGCCTGTCAGGCCGAATGCGACGAAAGCGTTGCGATGAGCGAGTATGGATGGCTTCAGAGGATGACCGAGCGATTCAGCGGGGGCAATCGCCGCCAGCGGGGCCGCATTCTTGCGGTCGACGCCCGCACGTCCTTGGGGGAGATCCTGAACATCTCAGGAGGCGGGCTGCGTCTCCGGACGAAGAAGCGCAAGCTCGCGGCCGAGGGGCTCAGCTACAGTGTGCCGCTCAAGCTGCCGTTCGGCGAGAAAATCGCGCTCCGCGGTCAGACGGTCTGGGCCAAGCGGATCGACCGTGGCCTGTACGAGATCGGCGTCCAGTGGGCCGACCCGGACCGCGAGGCCGATCAGATCAGCAAGCTCGTCGAGCTGACCTCGAGCTCGCACAACGTTGGCTCGTACAACACCGCCTCGGACGACGCGGCCTGACTGATCAGATGCCCACGCGGCTCGGCGGCGTCGTCTCGGTCGGGCCGGCGCGGCGCGCGATGACGCCCCGCTTGCGGAGCCAACGCGACATGATCATGAACCCAATCGCGCCCGAGCCCGCGATGGCGGCGCAGATGACAAACATCCAAGCGCCGCCCTGGCCCGGCGCGGCCGCCTCGATCCATCGATAGAGCGCGACGCCGCCCATCCAGCTGATCAACCCCCGGACGCCGGTCAGCGTGACGTGCACGCCCATGTACTGCGAGGCCTTCTCCGGCGGTGCGAAGTCGAGATGCCCAAGCGTCCAGGCCAGGACGCCGCCGCCGAACGCGATCCCTCGGCAGAGCGCTCCAAACCCCAAGAGCGCGAACGGCAGCGCGGCGAGCCACCAGCTGGCGCCCTCGTCGGCCGGCCCGATAGCGCTCGCGCCCGCGATGCTCAGCAGCGCCACCACGAAGACCCACGAGTGAATCGCGCGGAAGTGGACGATGTGGGCGCCGTCGAGCAGCCGGGCCCACAGCGGGATCGAGAACGGCATCATCGCGAGCGGAATCGAAGAGGACAGCAGCAGACTGATCTCGTAGTCGAGATCAAATCGATCGCGCAGCACGAGGGCCAGCAGCGTCTGCGCGGTGATGTTGCCGATGCCCAGCAGGAACTGGCAGAGCATGAACGCGGCGTAGCGATGGTCACGAGTGAGCACGCCAACGAGCGAGAGCGGATTGAAGCTCGGCCCATCTTTCGGCGCGGTCTCGCGTTCTTCTCGGAGCAGTGCCGTGTGATGGCGCACACGCACGCGCCGCCATTGCAGCACGCCCAGCACGCCGAAGCCCGCGCCCGCGAGGAACAGGACGCGGAACGAGTTCTCGTTGGCGTCCATCGCGCGTCCCAGGCCCCAGCCGAGAACGGCCATCAGCAGCACCTGCACGGCGGCGAATCGGCCGGTGATCTGGGCGCGCGTCGTGGCCGGGTAGTTCTGCCTCCAAACGGTCGACCGCAACGTGATAATGCCCGCCCAACACACGCGGGCGACCAGCACCTGTGCCGCAAGCATCCACAGCCCGAACGGGCTCTTGGGGATCAGCGCCATCAACGCCACGTCGACCAGCACGATGATCTGCAGCATCGTGATAAACCTGACCTTGTGGCGTCCGTGCGAGAGGCGCACCCACAAGAAGCTCGCGATGTTCGCCAACGCGGGGATGACCGCGAGCAGCCCCGCGGCGTAATCGAGCGTGACCTGCTCGACGCGACCCTCGAAGGCGATGCGTGCGAGCACCGCGACCACCATGCCCTCGAACGCGGTGAGCATGAACGGCATGAAGCAGCCGGCTGCCAACTCTCGGCGGTAGTTGGTGCGGGCCATGAGTGGGAGCGATGACGGGCGGAAGCCGGCCCACCACCCGATCACGCCGGCCGCGAGCCCCGCTCGGTCCGAATCGACCGAGGAGCTGGAGGGCGAGGGCGGCGAGGTCGTCACAATGGAGCTTTGGCCCGCGAACCGTCCGAGGCAAGCCTCCCTTCAACGGCGCATACAGTCGGGGGCATGGCATACGAACAAGAAACCGAACCGAGGGCCGCGCCCGACTACTTGCTTGGGTCGCACGACGAAGAGATCGTTCGTCTGGGACTGCAGCATCGGCTCTGGGCGGACGTGGCGCACGGGCTTTGGCGGCGGGCGGCGCTTCGCCCGGGAGAAACGGTGCTCGATCTCGGCTGCGGGCCCGGCTTCGCGGCGCTCGATCTGCTGCAATGGATCGGGCCGAGCGGACGCCTCGTCGCGCTCGACGAGAATCCGCGTTTCATTGAGCGCGTCGCGGCCTGGTCGGGCTCAGCGGGCGCCACCGTCGACGTGCACACTGGCGATGTGCGAGAGCTGTCGGCCGCGACGGGCCTCGCGCCGGACACGGTCGATTTCGTCTACTCGCGCTGGGTGCTGTGTTTCGTGGAGGGCGTGGAGCGTGTGGTCGGGGAGCTCGCGCGCGTGGTTAAGCCGGGCGGGCGTCTGGCGATCCAGGACTACTTCAACTACGAGTGCATGACACTGGGCCCGCGTCGTCCCGGGTTCAGCACCGGCATCGCGCGGATCGCTTCGGCCTTCCGCGCCACGGGCGGCGACCCCGACGTGATGGGCCGGATGCCCACGCTGCTCGCCGAGGCGGGCTTCGACGTGACCCACTTCGAGCCGATCCAGCGCGTCGCCTTCCCCGGGTCGAGCATGTGGGAGTGGCCTCGGACGTTCTGGACGTCGTTCCTACCCCGGATGGTCGAGCTGGGGCACATGACCGCGGAGGAGCGGGCGGCGTTTTTGGCGGACTGGGACGACGCGTGTGCCGACCCGAGCAGCTTTATGCACCTGCCAACGGTTTACGAGCTGATCGCGGTGAAACGCTGAATCGGCACGCCGGTCGGAACCCGAATGGAGGGGTGGGGGACGGGTGGAGGCTCCTATGATCGGCACGGCCAAGGAGGGCGAGATCCGCCGATGACGACCGAACCCAAGCACATCCGCAATTTCTCCATCATCGCCCACATCGACCACGGGAAGAGCACCCTGGCCGATCGGCTGTTGCAGGCGACGCACGCCGTGAGTGACCGCGAGGCGAAGGAGCAGCTGCTCGACTCGATGGACCTCGAGCGCGAGCGTGGCATCACCATCAAGGCCTCGGCCGTCACGGTGATGAACCAGCACGATGGCGAGCGCCTCATGCTCAACTTCATCGACACGCCGGGGCACGTGGACTTCGGCTACGAGGTCAGCCGCGCGCTCAAGGCGTGCGAGGGGGCGCTGCTGGTCGTCGACGCCTCGCAGGGCGTCGAGGCGCAGACGGTGGTCAACGCCTACCTCGCGGTCGAGCAGGACCTCGAGATCATTCCCGTGCTCAACAAGATCGACCTGCCGGGCGCGCGCCCGGACGAGATCGCGATGGAAGTGGAGCAGGTCCTCGGTCTGCCGGCCGAAGACTGCATCGCCGTGAGCGCCAAGACCGGGCACGGCATTCCAGAGTTGCTCGACGCGATCTGCTCGCGCCTCCCGGCACCGCGAGAGCAGGAGACGCCCAAGACGCGCGCGCTCATCTTCGACGCGGTGTACGACGACTACCGAGGTGTAGTGATCTACGCCCGTGTCTTCGACGGCAAGCTCAAGGTCGGCGACAAGATCCGCATGATGGGACTCGGGCGCACGTTTACCGTCACCGAGTTGGGCAAGTACACGCCCAAGCCACAAAAAGTCAAGCAGGTCGGCGTGGGCGAGACGTGCTACGTCGTCGCGGCGATCAAGACGCTCGGCGATGTCCGCGTGGGCGACACCATCACGCTCGAGCACGACCAGGCGGCGGAGGCGCTCTCGGGCTACGAGGCGCCGCGGCAGATGGTGTACTGCGACTTCTACCCCGCGACGAGCGAGGGCGGCGCCGGCACCGACTTCGAGGAGATGCGCGAGGCGATGGAGAAGCTCGCGCTCAATGACAGCAGCTTCACCTACCAGGCCGTGCACTCCGAGGCGCTCGGCTTTGGGTTCCGCTGCGGCTTCCTCGGCCTGCTCCACATGGACATCATCCAGGAGCGCCTCGAGCGCGAGGGCGGCATCGAGGTTGTCCAGACGGCGCCGACCGTTTCCTACAAGGTCGACATCCGCGGCAAAGAGGGCGTCATGGAAGAGATCGAGGTCCACAACCCGGGCGACCTGCCCGACATGGGCTCGGTCATCGCGATCAAGGAGCCGATGTGCCGCGTGGAGATCATGCTGCCCAAGGAGTACATCGGCGACATCATGAAGCTCTGCATGGACCGCCGCGGCGTCTACAAGAGCCAGACCTACGTCAGCGACACCCGCGAGATGATCACCTTCGAGATCCCCCTCGCCGAGCTCATGTACGATTTCTACGACAAGCTCAAGGGCCTCACCAGCGGCTACGGCACCATGGACTACGAGGTGACCGAGTACCGCACCGAGAACCTGTGCAAGGTGGACATCCTGCTCAACAACGAGCGGGTCGAGGCGCTCAGCCTCATCACCCACCGCGAGAAGGCCGAGCAGCGCGGGCGCCAGCTCCTCGTGCGCCTCAAGAAGCAGATCGACCGGCACAACTTCGAGATCCCCCTCCAGGCCGCGATCGGCGGCAAGATCATCGCCCGCGAGACCATCAAGGGCTTCCGCAAGGACGTGACGGCCAAGTGCTACGGCGGCGATGTCAGCCGCAAGCGCAAGCTGCTGGAGAAGCAGAAGAAGGGCAAGGCGCGGATGAAGAACATCGGCAGCGTGAACGTGCCGCAGGAGGCGTTCATGGCGGTGTTGGATACGGGGGAGTAGTGAGATGCCTCTCGTACGCCCAATCACATTGGTCGTTGGCGCGGGCGGCTCGGTGCCATTTGGCCTCCCAACCGGTGCGGGCCTGACGGATCTAATCGGTGCGAATGAAGCGAATCCTGTCGACATTGGTGAGCGCATTGACGATCCCGAGTTACGCAAACGACTGCGGAATCGCTACCAACGCCTCAGCCGAGAGTTTATGGCGTCAGGATGTCCATCCATCGATCGGTTCATTATGTCCAGGAAGGACGAAGCCGAAGATGCAAAACGGTGCATTGCGGCGGCACTCCTACCCAAAGAGGCGGCATGGTTTGAAGCAGCACCAATTCATCGGACTTGGCTATCGTGGCTCTTCGAGAAGGCATTCGAGCCAAGATCTGGAGAGTTGGCTGAAGACATTCGCATTATCACGTTCAACTATGATCGCATCATTGAATTCGCGTTTGGCACTATGGTTGCTACGCGACTTGGAGACTCTCTCGACTACGGCCAAGAAATAGCTGATTCACTTCAAATACGCCACGTTTACGGAAAGCTTGGCGGCAAAGTATCTGCGTCCAACGGGCACCTTCGTGTTCCTGTCAACAACTATTCGATTGGCGAATCTGTCCGTGATATCACCCTCGTCCGCGAGGGATCGCAGTACGCGGCTGAAAAGCGGCTATATGCATCTTGGATTCGAGAAAGCGAGTCAGTTGTTTTTCTAGGGTTCGGCTTCGATCCTGACAATCTTGATGCGATCGGCTTTAGCGACTGGTCTTCACAACTCGCCAGCAAGCGCGTAATCGCCAGCGCATACGGGCTCCTTGATAGCGAGAGGGAAGAAGTTCAGTTACTTCTTGGCAGGAAAGCACAGCTTGCTCAATCCGACGATGATTGTCTCTTTACATTGCGTAGGCTTGGAGGGCTTGCACTTCAGGATCCGCCGAAACCGGTGTCACGCCGACCTAGCCGCCGTCGTGAAACACAAGGCAGCGATTGGTAATCGTTTCTGTGACCGCCCTCCTCCTCGAAACCATCCTCTACGCCCCCAACCCCGCCGCCTGCGCCCGCTTCTATATCGATCTCGTCGGCCTCCACCCCATCCGCGAGCCGAGCGAGACCAGCGCGGCGTTGCGGGTTGGGCCGGGGAGTGTGCTGCTGATCTTCGATCCGAGCGTTGCGC
>JBCAXI010000134.1:0-7300 GCA_038534175.1 Planctomycetota bacterium
CGCGTCGGTCAGGCCCAACTCGTGGGCCCGCCGCCCGTCGAGCACGCCGCCCTGAAGCAGCACGCAGCGTGCGCGTCCCGGCCCGATCTTGCGCACCAACCAGGGCGCGACCACCGCGGGGCAGGCGCCCAGATCGACCTCAGGAAACCCGAGTTTCGCGTCGGCGTGCGAGAGGGCCAGGTCGCAGACCATCGCCAGCCCGCAGCCGCCCCCGATCGCCGCGCCGTTGATCGACGCGACCGTCACGGCGGGCAACGCCCGGATCCGAAGACACGCCCGCGCGAGCGACTCGAGCAGCCCGCGCACCGACGGCGGATCCGCCAGCACGGCCTTCAGGTCCATCCCCGCGCAGAACGATCGGCCCGCGCCCGTGATCGTCACCACCGACACCGACGTCTCGCGCTCCAGCGCGTCGAGGGCGGCGTGGATGCCGTCGAGCAGCTCCGATGACATCGCGTTGCGCGCGTCGGGGCGGTTGAGTGTGAGCGTCGCGGTCGCCGCGTCGATCGTCAGGGTGGTGGCGTCAGACATTCAGTGAGCTCTCCATCAGGGCTTCCGCATCGGCAGTGCGGCGAGGCGTTCGCGTTCCTCGGGGCCGCCGGTCAGGGAGCGCGAGACATCCAACGCGTCCGCGGCTTGGTCCGCGATCGGTGTGGTCGCGTCCAGCAGTTGCTTCGTGGCGGCGATTGCGCCCGGGGGCTTGTGTGCCAGCTCGCGCGCGAGTTCCATCGAGCGCGCGCGGGCCGCTTCGGCGTCGGGCTCCAGCTCATGGACGAGGCCGACCTCGTGCGCGCGGGCTCCGCTGATCAGCTCGGGCTCGAGCAGCCGCGCGCGGGTCGGGCCGTCGCCGGCGCCAAGTCGCATGAAGGGCGCCGAGACCGCGGGCGAGACCCCGAGCTTGAGCACCGGATATCCGACCTTCGCGGTGTTGTGCGAGACCACGACATCGAACGCCCCAAGCAACGCCGCCCCGCCCGCGATCGCCGCTCCGTGCGCGCACAGCACAGTCGGCACACGCACGGCACGCCACGCGACGATCGACTCGGAAAGCCCGGTCAGCAACGCGCGCATCACGCCGCCGCTCGGGTCCCGCTGGCACAGCGACAGATCAAACCCAGCGCAGAACGAACGTCCGTCGCCAACCAACAGCAGCGCGCGAGCGCCCCGATCAATGAGCTGCTGCGGCGCCGAACGGAGCGCGTCGAGCATCTCCGGCGTCAGAGCATTGCGCACGTCCGGGCGCGACAGCGAGACGACGCCGACATGCTCGTCGAGCTCGACGCGGACGTCGGTCATGGCGTGGTGGCCTCGGCGACGACGCGGGTCGCGATGCCCTCGGCGGCCGCGAGCGCGTCGCGGTTGACGCCGTGTGCGAAGCCGGCGGCCTCGACCACGTCAAGCAGCGCGCGGGTCGAAAGATTGCCGGGGGCGCGCGTGGTCGCGGTAGACGCGTAGGGACACCCGCCGAGTCCGCCCACCGCCGCGTCGAATCGGCGCACGCCGAAGTCGAGCGCCGTGCGAACACAGTCGCCCGCCCGCCCAAAAGTGTCGTGGAGGTGCAGCGAGACGGCCGGGGCGCGTTCGCCGAGCGTGCCGAGCACCTCGGAGAGCAGGGCGGCGATCGACGCCTCGTCGCCGGCGCCGATCGTGTCGCCCAGGTCGAGCTCGTCAACGCCCAGGTCGAGCAGCCTCGCGCCCACACGCGCGACGGCGTCGGGCAATATGGGCCCCTCGAACGGGCACGCGATGACACACGAGATGTACGCGCGCAGCTGGAGCCCCTGATCGTGCGCGAGCCTTGCCACGGGCTCGAATCGCGCGAGCGTCTCTTCGATCGAGGCGTTGGTGTTCCGCTGGCTGAAGGTCTCGGAGGCGGCGGTAAAGATCGAGAGGGTGTCGATCAGCCGGATGCCGGCGTGCTCGTTCGTGGCGAGCGCCCGCTCGGCCCCTCGCTCATTGGGGACCAACGCCGAGAAGATCACGCCCTCGGGCTTGTCGCCCGCGACAAGCTCGAACAACTCGGCCGCGTCGCCGAGTTGGGGAACCCACCGGGGCGAGACGAAGCTGGAGACCTCGACCTCGTCCACACCGGATGTGGCGAGGGCGCGCACCAGATTGGCCTTGTCGGCGGTGGAGACGACACCGGGCTCGTTTTGTAACCCGTCGCGGGGCGAAACATCGTTGACGCGGACCCGATCGGTCATGGGCGGAGTCTACGGTGAGGCTCTCCGCGGCTCGCCGTCACAGGCCTCAGAGTCGCCGCGGATTGTGGAGGTTGCGGTGGAATAAGCGCCGATACAACCCCATTGTCCCCAGACCGGGTTCGCCCAGCACGGGTGCACACCAGATCGGGATGGGGCGGATAGCCCGTGAGAGAACGCGAACGGGCACTCGTGCCGCTCGTCCCGGAGGACGCGCGACACGGCGCCGAGACGTTCGCCGGACACCTTTCCGAACCAGGAGATCACACCCATGTCGACGGTTTCGAAGATGATTGTTGGTGCCTCTGCCGCCGCGTTGCTCGCCGGCTGCTCCTCCACGCAGACCAGCTCGAACTACAACGACAGCTCGTACCAGTCCGGGACCGCCCAGGCCCAGACCGCCGAGACCTACAACGCGTTCAACGAGACGCTCGACAACGCTACCGGCGATGCCGAGATTGTCGCCGTCGCGATGCACGCAGACTGGTGCGGAGCCTGCAAGACGCTCGGCCCGAAGGTCTCGCAGTCGCTCCAGTCGTTCACGGGTGAGGACCAGATTGACTTCCGCGTCGCCGACTTCACCGATCGCCAGAACCCCGCGGGCGAGGCGATGCTCAACGACATCGGCCTCGGCGAGCTCGCAGAGATGAACAACGGCAAGACGGGTCTCGTGTACCTCGTCGACGCCCAGACCGGCGACGTGTTCGGTCGCATCCAGGGCGCCAACTCCATCCCGGAGATCCAGACGCAATTCAGCAACGCTCTCATGGAGGCCGGCGCCATCGCCAACGTGGATCCGAGCAGCATCTGATCTCCACGACCGCCTGACGTTCGATCCGCGACCCTGCTCCGGCGGGGTCGCTTTCGTTTTGCGGCGTGTTCTGCGGCGAGGTCCAAGGCATCATCATCGCGACATGCGTTGGCGATCGAGCTCGGCCAGCATCTCGAGCAGCCCATCCGTTGCCGCTTCGCTTGCCGACGTCGCGCTTTGGCCTCGCTCGAACTCGATGGTGAGTGTGGGCACATCACCATCAAGGCCGGCGAAGCTGCCGAGCGAGCCGCGAGGGTTGGTGAACTCCGGGCGGAGCCGCCAGCGGCCGTCGGAACGCCGGGCGCCATCGACGAACGCTTGCCCCAATCGACTCGAAAGCTCGGGGCCGTCGGGGTCAACAAACGGGCCGGATCGCGCCGAGTGGAACACGACGATGACGCTCGGCCCGAACGAGGCCAGATGCTCATGCACGCCCATGGTTTCGGGCTCGCTCAGGGACGACGGGCCGTGCCGACGCGAGGCACGGAAGTTTGACGCGGGCCAGTTCCGATTCAGGTCCACGCCGCGGGCGTTGTTTCGGCCCCGATCGGCGTGGCCGTCGGGGTTCATGCTCGGAATCGCGTGGAGCGTGACGGCGCGCTCCATGCCAGACGCGAGCACGCTCGCCCACAGCTTGTCGAAGCGCTCGAAGCCCTCGGGCTCGTCGCCATGGATGAGGCCGATCAGCAGCACGCGCGCCGGGCCGTGCCCGTATCGCCAGAGGTGGATCGGCGTGCCGCGCACCGACGTTGCGATGATCGACGCGGCCGATCGCGAGGCGTCGTCGCTCGCGGTCGACTCAGGCGCCCGCTCGACCGCGATCTCGGGGCGTTCGGGCGCTCTCTGCGGCTTCGGCTCGCCCGGGGCCGAAGCGCGGGCCACGATGGAGGTCGAATCGCTTGCGCATCCGGTGAGCACCGCAGCGCTCAAAGTAAGGACCAGCGCGGCGAGCGTCGCCGAAATCCGGGCGTTCATGTCTGAAGCACGCCTGTTTTAAACTCGCGCGTGGGCCAGTCGCGTGCGGCCTCGAGCGCGACGATGAGTTCCTCGCGTGTCCGGTGCGGCTCGATCAGACGATCGACCCAGCCGCGCGCCGCGGCGTGGCGGATGTCCGCCTGCTCGGTGTAGCCCGCGTGCACCGCGGCGAGGATCTCCTTGTGCGTGTCCTCGTCGATCTCCTCGCCCTTGCGCTGGCGGCTGCGCTCCTCGATCATCGCCAGCACGCCGGTCGCCTGATTGGCGCCCATCACGGCGCACTTGGCGTTGGGCCAGGCGAAGGAAAGGAACTGGTCGAACGCGCGCCCGCACATCGCGTAGTTCCCGGCGCCGTAGGACCCGCCGATGATGACCACGATCTTGGGCACGACCGAGTTGGCCATCGCGTTCACCATCTTGGCGCCCGCGCGGATGATGCCCGACTGCTCGCTGTCGCGTCCGACCATGAAGCCGGTCGTGTCGTGGAAGAAAACCAGCGGGACGCCACGCTGATTGCAATCCATGATGAACCGCGCGGCCTTGTCGGCCGAGTCGTCGTAGATCACGCGCGGCATTTCGGTGGACTTCGCCGGCCCCGCCTTGCCCCCCGGCATCACGCGATCGGTCATCTTGCCCTGGTTCGCCAGGATGCCCACCGGGCGCCCACCGATCTTGGCATACGCGCACATGAGCGACTGCCCGTAGTCGGCCTTGTACTCATCGAGGTCGGGCTCGAGCGACTCGTGCTCGCCGTCCGGCAGCGTGCGCGCGTCGACGAAGCACGCCAGGATGTCCCTGACGTCGTACTGCTCGCCGGGCGTGTCGGTGTAGAGGTCGTAGACATCGAGCGCGTCGCGGATCGGCCGCGGCCCGTCGGCCTCGACGCGGGGTCGCTCTGGATACTTGGCGACCAGCTCTCGCAGGCGCACGAGGCAGGCCTCGTCGTTGGCTTCCTTGAAATCGATGGTGCCGCTGATCTCCGCGTGCATCGTGGCGCCGCCGAGCTCCTCGTCGGAGACATCCTGCCCGATCGCGGCCTTCACGAGCGCCGGGCCCGCGAGGTAGAGCCCGCTGCCCTCGGTCATGAGCAGCGTATCGCAGAGCACGGGCAGGTAGCCGCCGCCGGCGACGCAGTTGCCCATGATCGCGGAGATCTGTGGCACGCCGTCGGCGGAGATCACCGCGTTGTTGCGGAAGATGCGTCCGAAGTCATCGGTGTCGGGGAACACGTCCTCTTGCAGCGGCAGATACACGCCGGCGGAGTCGACCAGGTAGATCAGCCCCATATGCGCGCTGTGCGCGATGGTCTGGGCGCGGATGATCTTCTTGCAGGTCATCGGAAAGAACGCGCCCGCCTTCACGGTCGCGTCGTTCGCGACGATCATCCACGGGCGGTTTCGCACCGTGCCGACGCCGGTGACGACACCCGCCGCGGGCGCCCCGCCGTGCTCGGCGTACATGTTGTGCGCTGCCCACAGGCCAAGCTCTTGGAAGGTCGAGCCCTCGTCGATCAGGCGATCGACGCGTTCACGTGCGGTGAGGCGTTCCTTGGCGTGCTGGCGCTTGATGGCCTTGGCGCCGCCACCTTGCTTGATGGCGGCCTCGCTTTCAAGCAGCGCGGCGGCGAGATCGCGGACGGACGCGGGGGCGTCGGACATTCGAGAGTCTCCAGAGTCTTGGGGGGGACAGCGTACGTCGTGGCCGGGTCAGGAACGTCGTTCGGCGCGGAGTCAAGCCACCCCTAGATGATGGGGTGCCGATCGGTGGGGCGCCAGATTTCTTGCCGATTGGTTCCCGAACAGATTGACGACCCGAACGGGACCCGATAGGTTCTGCGTGGTCAGGCCCGCGTCCGTTGCCGCCCCTGACTCGCTCGGCCCTCGCAGGGAAGGCCGAACGCCCAGCGACGGTCCCCGAAGCGCCCGTCCCGGGATTCGTTTCCCCGGTGTGCGGCCACGCTCGGCAACCAACAGGAGGTCGCACCATGGCGACCAAGAGCGCGCCCGCGCCCAAGGCAGCGGGTACCAAGAAGGGCTCGGGTTCTCCGAGCGACACCGGTCCGAAGGCCGATCCCAAGAACACCACCAACGGTTCGGCGACCAAAAAAGGGTCGGCCGCGGTTGAGGTTGAGGTCAAGCCGGGCGGCTCGTCCGCGGCCGGCGGGCCGCCGCCGATGACCAAGGAGAAGCAGCAGGCGCTCGATCGCACGCTGCAGCAGATCGACAAGGCCTTCGGGCAAGGCTCGATCATGCGGCTCGACGAGGAGGCGTACCTCGCGATCCCAGGCATCTCGACCGGCACGATCTCGCTCGATCTCGCGCTCGGGGGCAAGGGCATTCCGCGCGGACGCATCGTCGAGGTCTTCGGCCCGGAGTCGAGCGGCAAGACGACCTTGGCGCTGACCGTCGCGAAGAACGCGCAGAAAACCGGGGGCGTGGCGGCCTTCATCGACGCCGAGCACGCGCTCGATCCGTCCTGGGCCCGCAAGTTGGGCGTCGACATCGACGCGCTGCTGGTCTCCCAGCCCGACACGGGCGAGCAGGCGCTCGAGATCTGCGAGCTGCTCATTCGCTCGAACGCGGTGGACGTGATCGTCGTTGACTCGGTCGCCGCGCTCATCCCACGGGCCGAGATCGAGGGCGAGATGGGCGACGCGGTGGTGGGCATGCAGGCCCGGCTCATGTCGCAGGCGATGCGCAAGCTGACGGGCGTGATCGCCCGATCCAACTGCACGGTCATCTTCATCAACCAGATCCGCGAGAAGATCGGCGTGATGTTCGGCTCGCCCGAGACGACCACGGGTGGGCGCGCGCTCAAGTTCTACTCGTCGGTCCGCATCGACATCCGACGCATCGGCGCGATCAAGGAGGGCGACCAGAACGTGGGCAACCGCGTGCGCACGCGCGTCGTGAAGAACAAGGTGGCGCCGCCCTTCCGCGATGCCGAGTTCGACATCATGTTCAACGAGGGCATCTCCTGGTCGGGTGATCTGGTCGACCTCGCGGTCAACGAGGGCGTCGCGCAGAAGTCGGGCTCGTGGTTCAGCTACGGCGAGATGCGACTGGGCCAGGGACGCGAGAACGCCAAGCAGTTCCTCCGCGAGAACCGCGACCTGGCGGCGGAGATCCGGCGCAAGATCATGGACATCAAAGCGCCAAAGCCGAAGCCCAAGCCGGAGGACGCGCCCGTCGAGTAACGGAAGCGCGGAGTCATCAAGCGAATAAAAAAGAGCCCCCGGTCTCTCGGCCGGGGGCTCTTGTCATACACGCGCTCCGATGAGGAGCGTCCACACGTCGGGCAAATCAGTTGCCGC
>JBCAXI010000135.1:0-7287 GCA_038534175.1 Planctomycetota bacterium
AGCATCGCCTTGCCCAGATCGGCGACGAGCGCGTCGGCGTCGCCGTCGAACGCGCCGCTGGGGCCGGGCAGGATCGTTGAGGCCCGCACGCGCTCGTCCTTGATCGCACTCACGGCTCGCGCGAACACGGCCTCGGCGATCGTCGGCGCGGGCACGCCGAACTCAAGGCTCTCCACGCTCGTCCAACGCCCGGTGCCCTTCTGCCCCGCGCGATCCAGCACGACATCGACAAACGGCCGCCCCGTGCGCGGGTCCTGCTGACGCAGCACCTCGGCGGTGATTTCGATGAGGTAGCTGTCGAGCGGGCCCTGGTTCCAGGTCGCGAAGACGTCGGCGATGCGGTCGGTCTCAAAGCCGGCGCCGTGACGCAGCAACGCGTACGCCTCGGCGATGAGCTGCATGTCGGCATACTCGATGCCGTTGTGGACCATCTTGACGAAGTGCCCCGCGCCGTCGGGCCCGACGTAGGCGCAGCACGGCTCGGCGCCCGGGGCATTGATCGGCTGGCGCGGCTTGGCGCCCTCGATGGGCTTGCCGGTCTTCGGGTCGACCTTGGCGGCGATGGCCTCCCAGGTGGGCTTGATGACCTCGTAGGCCTCGCGCTCGCCGCCGGGCATCAGGCTCGGCCCAAACCGGGCGCCCTCCTCGCCACCGGACACGCCGCACCCGACGAAGTGCAGACCCTTGGCGCGGATGGACTCGTTGCGTCGGACGGTGTCGCGCCAGTTGGCGTTGCCGCCATCGACCAGCACGTCGCCGTCGTCGAAGACCTCGGCGAGCCCATCGAGCACCGCGTCGGTCGGCCCGCCGGCGGGCACAAGCACCAACGCCGCCCGGGGCCGCTTGAGCGCGCGAGCCACATCGGCGAACGAACGGCAGCCCACGAGCCCCGCGCCGACGCCCTCGAACGACTCGGGCGGGTTCTCGGCCAGCACGTCGTCGAGCGGGGCGGGCGAGCGGTTGTAGATGGCGACGGTCCGCCCGTGGTCGGCCATGTTCAGGGCGATGCAACGTCCCATGACGCCCATGCCGAGCACGGCAACGTCGCAGGTTCCGTCGGTCGATTGTGCGTTCGAAGCGGTCACATGAGCTCCGTCTGCCGTTGAGTCGGGCCACGGCCTGGGCCGGACGGTCACGCCACCGACGACTCGACGTAGAGTCGCACCGTGGATCTGATCGCCTGGATCGAGGTTAGCACCCGACTCGGACTGCTTATCGGCGCCATCATGGTGCTGGTTTGGTTGTTTCGGACGATCCGGCTTCCGGGTGGGCGGCCGGCGTGCTCGATCCTCGCGGGCGTGCTCGCGGGGCTGCTGCTGGGGCCTGGCGTGTTCGGCGTGCTGGCCCCTCCCCATTATCAGCGACTGATGGAGGGCGCCGTCGCCCAGCGGCTCGACCTCGAATTGACCCGGGCGGGGCACGAATCGGCCCTCGACGCGCTCCGCCGGACGGGCGTCTCGCCCATCGCGATCGATGAGCTGGCCAGCGCCCAGCGCGCCGAGACGGCCCGGGCCGAGCGGCGCCTCGCCGCCGCCCACGCCGAGCGGCGACGAACGGCGGCGATCGTCGCCATGGCCCTGCTCGCGCCACTACTTGCTTCCTTGCTCCTCGTCGTTGGGCGCGTGAAAGAGCGGGCCGCGTTCTCCAGGGGCGGCGAGGTCAACGGGGTGCTCGCGGGCCTTGGCTCGGGGATCGTCTCGGGGCTCGTCGCGGGGCTGTCCACGCTCGTGCTGTTGCGCTGGCTGCTCGATCTGCCGCTGCTGCCTGCCGCGGGTGTCGCGGGCGCGGTGGTCGGGGGCGCGCTGCTGCATCCGCTGCCGATGCGCTGGCGTCCGCTGATCGCTCGCGGCGCCGCGGCCCGATGGTTCGCGCACGGGCTCACCCTGGTCGCGTTCGTCGGAGTGGGCGCCGCGATCGGCGTCGGCCCGATGGGCTGGTGGTGGGCCGTGCTGTTCGTGCCGTGGTTTGGCGCCTGGGCGATGCCGGCCTCCGAGGACGAGCCGTGGTTCAGCACGCGGCGCGCCCGCGCGGTGGTGCGTGTGATCGTGCTCTGGCTCGCGCTGCCGCTCGTGGTCGCCGAGACGACCGTGCGGCTTGAGCCCACCCAGCTCCTCGCCGGCGGCCCCGGGCCGATCGTGCTCGTGCTCATCGCCTGCCTGGCCTGCGGCGCCGGGCACTTCATCGGCGCCTGGCTCGGGCTCATGACCTTCGCCATCGGCCCGCCACGCGACGAGTCCACGCGGTTCACACTCGAGGCATTCATGGCCAGCGGCCCCGCGACGAGCGTCGTGTTCTGCTTCGTGCTGGTCGCGACCAACGTGGTCGATCCCGCGAGCCATCCGGGCGCCGCGGCGACCGCGCTCGTCCTCCTCAACGCGCTCGCGCTCGAGCTCCAGCTCGACTTCGCACGCCCGCTCGCGCGCGCGTTCGATCGCGGCGGAACGTGATCTTGTGCCACCGAACCGGGTCAGTGGCACGGATCATTCGACGGCGACCGATCTGGCCCTCTCGGTCAGCGTCATTCGACCGTGACCGACTTGGCCAAGTTCCGCGGCTTGTCCACATCGTGCCCGCGCGCCACGGCCGCGTGGTACGCGAGCAATTGCAGCGGCACCACCGCCAGAAGCGGGCTCAGCGGCTCGGGGCACTCGGGGATGTACAGCACGTCCTCGGCGAGGGTCTTGATCTGCTCGTCGCCCTCGGTCGCGACCGCGATGACGTGCCCGCCGCGAGAGCGGACCTCCTCGATGTTGCTGAGGACCTTGTCGTACTGCGTGCCCTTGTTGGCGATGAACACCACGGGCATGCCCTCGTCGATGAGCGCGATGGGCCCGTGCTTCATCTCGGCCGCGGGCATGCCCTCGGCGTGGATGTAGCTGATCTCCTTGAGCTTGAGGGCGCCCTCCATCGCGGTCGGGTAGTTGTACCCGCGGCCCAGGAAGAGCCAGTTCTCGCGGTGGACGTACTTCTCGGTGACCTGCTTGATGTGGTCGTTCTGCTCGAGGATCGAGGCCATCTTGTCGGGTATGCGCTCGAGCTCGCGGATGAGGGCGGCGCACTGGTCGGCGGACATGTACCGGCGCCGCGCGAGGAACAGGGCCATCATCGTGAGCACCGTGACCTGCCCGGTGAACGCCTTGGTCGAGGCGACGCCGATCTCTGGGCCGACACGAAGGTAGACGCCCGCGTCGGTCTCACGGGCGATGGTCGAGCCCACGACGTTGATCACACCGAGCGCCATCGCGCCACGTTCTTTGGCTTCGGTGAGGGCCGCGAGCGTGTCGGCGGTCTCGCCCGACTGGCTGACCGCGACGACGACGGTGCCCTCCTCGATGATCGGGTTGCGGTAGCGGAACTCGCTGCCGTACTCGACCTCGGTGGAGACGGTCGCCAGATCTTCGAACAGGTACTCACCGATCATCGCGGCGTTGAGAGCCGTGCCCTGCGCCGTGAGGATGAATCGGCGGGCTCGGACGAGCTCCTTGGCGTGTGCCAACAGGCCGCCGAGCACGATCTTGCCCTCGTTCTTATCGATACGCCCCCTGAGCGTTGTGCGCAGCGCGTCGGGCTGCTCGTAGATCTCCTTGAGCATGTAGTGCTCGAAGTCGCCCAGCTCGATCTGGTCGAGGTCGAGCTCGAGCTGCATGACCGCGGGGTTGACCTCGTCGTTGTCGATCGTGGAGGTGCGGAAGCCGTCGCGGGTGATCTTGACGACGTTGTAGTCCTCGAGCGTGATCGCCTGGGCGGTGTGGGCGATGATCGCCGAGGCGTCGGACGCGATGACGTACTCGCCGTTACCCACGCCCACGATCAGGGGCGAGCCCTTGCGGGCGCACACGATCGTGTCCGGCTCGTCCTTGCTCGCGACACAAATCGCGTAGGCGCCGGTGACCTCACGCAGCGCCGCCTGCACGGCCTTCTCGAGATCCATCCCCCCGGGCGGGTCGTGCAGCTCGCTGATGAGCTGGGCGAGCACCTCGGTGTCGGTCTCGCTCTTGAACGTGCGGCCCTTCTCTTGCAGGTACGTCCGCAGCGTGGCGTAGTTCTCGATGATCCCGTTGTGGATCACCGCGATTGAGCCCGACTCGTCGGTGTGGGGGTGGCAGTTGGGCTCGGTGACGGCGCCGTGGGTCGCCCAACGCGTGTGCGCCAGCCCGAGCGTGCCCTCAAAGCCGCCCGCCTCGTCGAGCTTCTCTTCGAGCTGGAAGACCCGCCCGACGGCCTTGCAGACGTCGAGCTCGCCGTCGAGCACGGCCAGGCCCGCCGAGTCGTACCCGCGGTACTCCAGCCGCTTGAGACCCTCGATGAGGATCGGCTTGGCCTGACGGGTTCCGATGTAGGCGACAATGCCGCACATATGCGATCTCCCTCCGACGTTGGCGGCCGGACCCCCCGCGCCAACGCCGGTCGTACGCCACCCACCGGCCTGAGGATCGGCGTTGGGGTCGGGCAAGTCCAGTCCGAGCCCACATAGAACCCGATCGGACGTTCCCGCCTGCTTGCCGAATCGAGGGCCACGCCTAGGCTTTCGGGATTTGCCCGGATCAAGCACCGGGCGCCCCAACGACCGGAGCCCGCATGCCACGACGCGACGATCTCCGCACGATCCTCCTCATCGGCTCCGGGCCCATCGTCATCGGGCAGGCGTGCGAGTTCGATTACTCCGGCGCCCAGGCCTGCAAGGCCCTCCGCGAGGAGGGCTACCGCGTCGTCCTGGTCAACTCCAACCCCGCGACCATCATGACCGACCCGGCGCTGAGCGACCGGACGTATATCGAGCCGATCACGCCCGACGCGATCCGCAAAATCATCGAGAAAGAACGCGACCTCGGCACGCCCATCGACGCGGTGCTCCCCACGCTCGGCGGGCAGACGGCGCTGAACGCCGCCTGCACCATGCACGACGATGGCGTCTTCGAGCGCCTGGGCGTCGAGATGATCGGTGCCAACCGCGAGGTCATCCACCGCGCCGAGGACCGCCAGACGTTCGCTGACATCTGCCACGAGATCGGCCTGGCCACGCCCGACAGCAAGACGATCAACACGCTCGAGGAGGGCCTCGAGTTCCTCGAGGAGATCGGCACACCCGCGATCATCCGTCCCGCCTTCACGCTCGGCGGCTGGGGCGGCGGCATCGCGTACAACACGGCCGAGTTCGAGGAGCTCGTCACGCGTGGGCTCAAGGCCTCGATGATCACGCAGGTCCAGATCGACCGCTCCCTCCTCGGCTGGAAGGAGTACGAGCTCGAGGTTGTCCGCGACAAGAACGACAACGTCGTCATCGTCTGCGGCATCGAGAACATCGACCCCATGGGCGTGCACACGGGCGATTCGATCACCGTCGCCCCCACGCTCACGCTCACCGACAAGGAATACCAGAGGCTCCGCGACGCCTCCCTGGCGATCATGCGCCGCGTCGGCGTCGAGACCGGCGGCTCCAACGTGCAGTTCGCCGTCAACCCCAATCCGACGGGCCCCACGAACGCCAGCGGCGAGCCGCCCTTCGAGTTCGTCGTCATCGAGATGAACCCGCGCGTGTCACGCAGCTCGGCGCTCGCGTCGAAGGCGACCGGCTTCCCGATCGCGAAAATCGCGGCAAAGCTGGCAATCGGCTACACGCTCGACGAGCTGCGCAACGACATCACGGGCACGACCAGCGCGTGCTTCGAGCCGTCGATCGACTACGTCGTCACCAAGATGCCGCGGTGGACCTTCGAAAAATTCCCCGAGGCCGACGAGACGCTGACGACGCAGATGAAATCCGTCGGCGAGGCGATGGCGATCGGGCGCACCTTCAAAGAGAGCTTCCAAAAAGTCGTCCGCTCGATGGACGTCAAGCGGTTCGGGTTTGGGCTCGATCGCAACGACAAGTGGCTGGCGGCGATGCGAGCCGTCGAGCACGGGCAGCTCGTGCTCGACTTCGCGCCAGAAACCAGCGGAGCGCCGGCGGCCACCTCACCCGAGGGCGGCGCGATCGAGCCATCACCCACCGGTCTGCGCACCGCCGACGGCGCCCCCATTGAGTGGCCCATCGACCCCGACAAGCTCGCGCGCAAGCTCGCGGTGCCGAGCCAGGGACGCCTCTACTACGTCCGGTACGCGTTCAAGATGGGCTGGAGTGTCGAGCGTGTCCATGAGCTGAGCAAGATCGATCCGTGGTTCCTCGATCAGTTCCAGCAGTTGGTCGAGTTCGAGGACACCCTGTGCAGCTACAGCTCGCTCGAGGAGCTGCCCAAGGACATCCTGCATCAGGCCAAGTCTTTGGGCTACTCCGACGCGCAGCTGGCCAATCTCTATCACCGCGAGATCACGAGCGAGAGCATCCTCAAGGTGCGCGCTCATCGAAAGGCGCAGGGCGTCGAACCGGTGTACAAGCTCGTCGACACCTGCGCGGCCGAGTTCGAGGCCATCACACCCTACTACTACTCGACGTACGAGCGAGGGCAGCGCTTGCTGAACGACGATGGCACGGTCAGCGAGCTTGCCGCCGATGACGAGATCCGCGTGAGCGACTCCGAGAAGGTCGTGATCCTCGGCGGCGGGCCCAACCGCATCGGCCAAGGCATCGAGTTCGACTACTGCTGCGTGCACGCGGCCTACGCCGCCAAGGACCTCGGCTTCGAGTCGGTCATGATCAACTCGAACCCCGAGACGGTCTCGACCGACTACGACACGAGCGATCTGCTGTTCTTTGAGCCGTTGACGCTAGAGGACGTGCTCAACATTACCGAGCGCCTCAATCCCAAGGGCGACGTCAAGGGCTGCATCGTGCAGTTCGGCGGACAGACACCGCTGAATCTGGCGCACGGGCTCGCGCTCGCGGGGGCCCCACTGCTGGGCACGAGCCTCGACTCGATCGACCTCGCCGAGGACCGCGATCGATTCGACGCGTTGCTCGAGGAGCTCGACCTCAGGCGGCCCGCCAGCGGCATCGCCAAGTCGATGGACGAGGCCGTGGAGATCGCCGATCGCATTGGATATCCCGTGCTCGTGCGTCCAAGCTACGTGCTCGGCGGGCGCGGCATGGAGATCTGCCCCGACTCGGCCGCGCTGCGTCACTACATGACCAACGCGCTCGACGTCTCCGGGCTCGACGACGCGCCGATCCTGATCGACCACTTCCTCGATGGAGCCACGGAGATCGATGTCGACGTGGTCGCCGACTTTGATCCGACGCTCGAAGGCAAGCAGCCCAACGCGACCGCGCTCGTCTGCGGCGTCATGGAGCACATCGAGCAGGCCGGCGTGCACTCGGGCGACTCGGCGTGCACCATCCCGCCCAACTCG
>JBCAXI010000136.1:0-7270 GCA_038534175.1 Planctomycetota bacterium
CTCGACGAGGTCGAGCCCGGCCTCCTCGGCCTGGCGGATGGCGTCCTGCGTGTCGACCACGCCGATCTGCTCGTTGTCCGGGCCGATCAGGCGGATCGGGGACAAACGGATCATGTGATTGACCCGGGTGCGTTGCACGGGGCCGGTGTCTCGATAGAAGCGTCTGCGGGCGATCGGTGGAACTCCTGCTGGTTACGGGCGTTGGGCCGACTCGCGCACGCGGCGAGCACGACACAACCGCCTCGGCGGGCGGGATGGGGCCATCGTGATGGAACGGGGGTCGCCGAGCGGAGTGGGCATCATCGGGCCCACGGCCGGGCGGAGCGCTGGCGCGTGGAGTCGGGCTGCTGGTCCGTTGGACAGAGGATCACGCGGGTCGAACTCCGAGGCGACGGGTGCCGGACACGACGCCCGGCGGGCCAGAAGGGTAAATCGCTCGGAGGCCCCAGGCAAGCCCGGCCCGCGTGGAGCCCGATCAGACCACCGCCTGGATGACATTCGCCACCACGCTGATCGCCAGGAAGACCAGGGCGATGACCAGCAGATTTTTCAGGCTCGCCCCGGTGTCGGTCTGCGAGCGGTCCACCGGCACCTCGGTGACCACGGCGGCGGCCTCGGCCTCCATCACCGACGCCAACGCCGAGGCGTTCAGCGTGTCCTTGTGGGCGATGATGGGCTTCTCGCCCTTCTTGACCGCCTGGAGATCGATCAGCAGGTCCGCGCAGTCCTTGTAGCGACGGCTGGGCTCCTTGGCCATCATCATCTCGATGATCTCGGCGACCCCCGGGCTCAGCTTCGGGTTCTTGTGGTCCGGCGGGACGAGCGCCTCCTTGAGGTGCTTGTGCATGACGTCCGAGGGCTTGCTGCCCTCGAAGGGCACGTGCCCGGTGACCATGTGATAGAACGTCGCGCCGAGCGAGTAGATGTCAGCGGGCGGGCCGATGTCGCGCTCGCCGCGGATCTGCTCGGGTGAGATGTAGTACGGCGTGCCGAAGGCCTTGCCCTTCTCGGCCTCGGCGGCCTCGGCGTCGCTCATCGCCCGGGCCAAGCCCATGTCGGCGAGCTTGGCGACCCCAGACTTCGAGATCATGATGTTCTTGGGCTTCACGTCCCGGTGGATCAGGCCCTTCTCGTGCGCGTGCTTCAGCGCCTCGGCCATCTCGATGATGATGTCCACCGCCTCGGCCTCGCCGAAACGCTTGTGCTTAACGATGTCGTCGTAGACCGTGCGGCCCTCGACATACTCCATCACGAAGAAGTGCGTGTCCCCGGCGCGGGCCACGTCGAACGCCTGCACGATGTTCGCGTGGTTGAGCTGCGCGGCCGCCTGGCCCTCGGCGTAGAACCGCTCGATGAACTGCTGGTTCGTGTTGTACTTCTTGGGCAGGACCTTGATCGCGACCTCGCGATTCAGACTCAGCTGCACGCCCTTGTACACCGTCGCCATCGCGCCCGCGCCGAGCTTGCTCTTGATCTTGTAGCCCGGGAGCTGCTGGCCCGATCGCTCGGCGTCGATGAGCGGACGCAGGCGCACCATCTGGCGGTGCGTGATGAACTTGTTCTCGACGAGCAGCTGCGCGAGCGAGCGGTGGTTGATCGAGTCCCCGCCGGACTCGTCGTTCTTCTGCTTGATGCAGTGCTGGACCTCTTCGAGGGTCGCGAGGCCCTGGTCGATCACGAGGCGCCCGACGTAGGAGTCAAGGTTGCTGCCGCCCGAGGCCGCCTCTTGCATCGTCTCTTGGATCGCACGCTCGGCCTCGGCCATGGCGCGGGTGTCGCCCGGAGCGCGAGACAGCGCCGCCGAAACGGCGCCGGCCGATGAACGCCCAGCTGATGACTGGGGCTCGGGCTGAGGTTGTTCGGCGGACCCGCTCATCCTGTTGCGATCCGGCGCTCGGCTCTGCACACGTCCGACCAGCCCCAAGCGAAGCCGGCCAAGACCCATTCTCGGACGTCGCGGCACACTACCGAACGCCCGAGAGACGGTCAACGAGCCGTCTCCCCACGGCCCACGATCGGCCACCCCCGTGGCCCATCCCCCACTCTTCGGTACGGCCCGCGTACCGGGGGGTTCCGAGACGAGGGTTCGTCCGATGTCACGATCTCCAGCCCACACAAACGCGCCAGTTTCACACCAACGCCGCCCCATTGCCGCGATCTATACTCGCCGCCACTCGTCCGAGGCCGTCCTGATCGCGGCGGCGATCAAGACCCATCGACCCGAGGATCTTGCCCCGTCATGCTCGTCTCCGAGAGCCGGCCCCGCAGCTTGAAGTGGTTCCACGCGGGCCCGCTGCTGTACGGCGACTGGGGCACCAGCCGCCTGTACGTCCTTGGGCTGGCCTTTCTCTTTACCGCCCACGCCTCCGTGCTGTATCTCGCCGCCATCAGCCTGCTGATGCTGGCGGTGAGTTGGGCGTACGCCATCATCTGCCGCTCGTTTCCCGACGGCGGCGGCGTCTACACCGCCGCCCGGAAGCTCAGTCCAACCCTCGCGATTGTCGGCTCCACGCTGCTTCTGAGCGGGTACATCATGACCGCGGCGATCTCCGTGGTAGAGGCCTTTCACTACTTCGGTGTGCCCCACCGGCTCACCCTGCCGCTCTCGGTTGTCACCTTGATCGTGCTGGGCGTTGTGAACTGGCTCGGCGCCAAGTCGGCCGGGCGGTTCGCGCTCGTGGTCGCGTTCGCCGCGCTGAGCATCTCGGCCGTGATGGCGGTCGCGTGCCTGCCGTTCTTCTGGCGTGGCGTGCAGACCATCAGCTTCGAGTACCTCTCCGACCACTCGTTCTCAGACGCTTGGGTGAGCTTCACGAAGATCTGCCTCGCGCTCGCGGGTGTCGAGGCGGTGGCAAACATGACCGGGCTGATGAAGCACCCCGTTGGCAAGACCGCAAAGCGGACGATCTGGCCCGTGACCATCGAGGTGGTCGCGCTCAACATGTTGTTCGGGATCGCCTTGGCGGGGCTGAGCTTCCAGGTGGACGGCACATCGCTCGCCGAACTCCACAAGCCTCATGAGGAGCTGATCGCCGCGGGCGAGCTCTCACCCAAAGGTATCGCGGCCGTGGATCGCTACACCAACGCCTCGATGAAGGTCATCGCCGAACAGTCGGGCGACTACTGGGCAACAGCGCTCGGCGCCGACGAGCGCGGCGCCAATGAACAGGGCGCGACGGAGGCCGACGCCTCGGGCCACCACGCCGCCACCACCGCGGGATTCGTGTTCGGCAAGGTCGCGGGCGTGTGCTTCGGGCTTCTGCTGCTCAGCGCCACCAACACGGCGCTGATGGCGATGGTGTCGGTGCTGTTCGCGATGGCCCAGGACGACGAGCTGCCCAAGCCACTCACGAAGCTGAACTACTCGGGCGTGCCGTGGGTCGGGCTGATCGTCGGCGTGGTCATCCCAATCGGCGTGATCAGCGTCGAGCAGGACGTGACCACGCTGGCGAAGCTCTACGTGCTCGGGGTCTGTGGTGCCATCACGGTCTCCATCCTGTCCACCGTGCTTAATCGAGACCTGGACATCAGTCGGCCAGCGAAGATCGGCATGACGGCGCTCGGGCTGTTTCTGCTCGCCGTGACCATCACGATCGGCGTGACGCAATGGATCTCGACCGCGTTCAGCGGCGGGCTCGTGGCGGCGGTGCTGCTCACACGCTGGGGACGAGGCGCGATCAGACGCATGGGCCCAGGCGAGCTGCCCATGCCCATTGCCGGCTGGCTGGGCGAGGTCCAGCGCAAGCGGGTCGTCATCGATCCAACGAAACCCAAGATCATGCTCGCCGCTCGCGGGCGGTACCAGGCCGAGTTCGCCGTGGATCTAGCTCGTCGGCAGCGGGCCACGCTCTTCGCGATCTACGTGCGCACGCTACGGGTCATGGACATCGCGCCGGGGCGGGGGCCAAAGATCGAGGAAGACCCGGACGCGCAGGAAGCGCTGGGCGCCACGTCGCTCCTGGCCCGCGAGGCGGGCGTGCCGTTTGTCCCGATCTATGTGACCTCGACCGACATCGCGGGCGAGATCCTGGACCACACCGTGACCTATGGCTGCGACACGCTCATCATGGGCAAGTCTCGCCGATCGCTGTTCGCCCGTCGCCTTGAGGGCGACGTGATCACGGACGTCGTCGAGAACCTGCCGGACGAGGTAGCGTTCATCACCCGGTCGGCCGACACGCCGCACGTGGCGCGGAAGGCCGACGGCACGCCCGTGGCCGCGGCGGTGACCGAGCGGGGCGCCGCCGAGCCTCGATCAGACGACGATCCGGCGTCAACCGAAGACGAAGCGAATCGCGGGGCGTAGAACATGACTATGGACGGACCACTGAGCGGCGCCGCCGCGGACATCCTCGAGGGCCTGACGCCGAGCCAGCGCGACGCGGTAACGCACGAGACCGGCCCACTGCTGGTGCTCGCCGGTCCGGGCTCGGGGAAGACGCGCGTGATCACGAGCCGGATCGCGCACCTGATCCTGAACGCGGGGGCGCCGCCCTGGTCGGTGCTGGCGCTGACGTTCACGAACAAGGCCGCGAGAGAGATGCGTGAGCGGGTTGCCGGTGTGCTGGGCGAAGGCCGATTCGCGCGGGGGCTGACTGTCACGACGTTCCACGCCCTGTGCGCGCGGCTGTTGCGACGGCACGCCGAGGAAGCTGAGATTCCGGGCCTGAAGGCCGACTACACGATCTACGACTCCAGCGATCAATCGGCGTTGATCAAGCGGGTGATCTCGGATCTGGACATGAGCACGAGCAACTGGCCGCCGCGATCGGTGCTGGGCGCCATCAGCAACGCCAAGAACGAGTTGCACGACGCCGACGGATACACCGCCAGCTCGGACGACTACTACACGCGCCAGATCGGGGCGATCTTTAAGGGCTACGAGCGTGGGCTACGCCAGGCGAACGCGGTGGACTTCGACGACCTGCTCGTGCTCACCGCGAAGATGCTGCGCGACCGACCGGACATCCGCGAGCAGCTGCAAACGCGGTGGCGCCACCTGATGATCGATGAGTATCAGGACACGAACCACGCGCAGTTCGTGATCGCCTCGTTGCTGGCCGGCGACGGGGCCCCGGTGCCGACGAGCGATCTGCCCCCCATCGATGACGATGGCGGCGTTGGAGACGGGGACGGGCACGTCGATGGCCCCACTGGGCCGAATATCTGCGTCGTGGGCGATCCGGACCAGTCGATCTACGCGTGGCGTGGGGCCGACCTCTCGAACATCCTCGACTTCGAGCAGCAGTACCCGGGCGCTCGGGTCATCACGCTGGCCGAGAACTTCCGCTCGACCGAGCCCGTGCTGGCGGTCGCCGATCAGCTGATCTCCCACAACCGTTCGCGCAAGCCCAAGACACTCGTGCCCACGCGAGGTCCCGGCGAGCCGGTGGAGATCGTGCTGGTGCAGGGCGAGCACCAGGAGGCGGAGCTGGTCGCCGACTGGTTCCGCGGCCTGCACGACGATCACGACCCCGCGCTGGCGTGGAAGGACATGGCGGTGTTCTACCGCACCAACGCGCTCTCGCGCGTGATCGAGGCGGCGCTCCGCGAGGCGCACATCCCGCATGTCATCGCTCGCGGTACCGCGTTCTTCGATCGCGAGGAGGTCAAGAGCGCGCTGGCGTACCTCCGCGTGGTTGCCAACCCCGCCGACGAGGTCTCGCTTGCCCGCGTCCTCAACAAGCCCGCGCGCGGCATCGGCGCCACGACGGTCGCGAAGGTGCGCACCTGGGCCGGCGACGCGGGGATCGGGCTGTTCGCGGCGCTCCAACGTATCCAAGAGGTCCCCGGGCTGACGGCCCGCGCGCAGAACTCGATCGCACGATTCGTCGAGATGATCGAAGGCTGGACCGGCGGCGGCACGTTCATGGGCGCCGAGGTGTCATCAACCCTGGCCGAGCTAGCCGAGTTGGTCGTGCGCGAGTCGGGGCTCGAAGCGCACTACCGCAAGCAGGCCGACGTCAGCGGTGCCGAGGCCGACGAGGAACGCACCGACAACCTCGCTGAGCTGGTGTCTTCGGCGGCCGATTTCGAGACGACGTTCGATCCGACATCCGATCCGGCCTCGGCGGAGATCGCCAAGCTCGAAGCGGCCGCGACGGCCCAGGCGGAGCCCGCGATCGAGGCGCCCCCGCTGCTCGCGATGCTGCGAGCGTATCTCGAGTCGGTCGCCTTGGTCGCCGACGCCGACGCGGTGGACCCCGAGCAAGGCGCCGTCACGCTCATGACGCTCCACGCGGCAAAGGGCCTCGAGTTTCCCGCGGCCGCGATGATCGGGCTCGAAGAGGGCCTTCTGCCTCACTCGCGAGCGCACGAGTCTGAGAGCGCGATGGAAGAAGAACGCCGACTCTGCTTCGTGGGCGTCACGCGGTCGATGCGTCATCTCAAGCTCACGAGCGCGCGCTACCGCACGGTGCGCGGGCAGACCGACCGCACGATCCCGAGCCGCTTTCTCGAAGAGCTCGGACGCGAGCACGTCGTGGTGAGCGATCGCACGGACGTGTACGCCGCGATCGACAACGACGCCCCCATCGAGTCCGACCCGGTAGACATCGAACGCGGGGAGACCACGACCGCGCAGTACAAGCGACAGTTTCCGGCGGGCACGCCGGTCAAGCACCCGCAGTTCGGGCTTGGCACGATCGTCACGGTGATCGGCGGGCGCCAGCCTCGGGCGAAGGTGAGCTTCCAGGCGGCGGGAGAGAAAACGCTGGTGCTCGAGTACGCGCGCCTGACGCGTGTGCTGAACTGAGCGTCAGGCCGGGCGGATGCCACGATAGAGCTGTTGGAGTCGCTCGGACTCGCGCTTGCGGACCTGCTCCAAGACGAGCCGCGGCACGCGGAACGACTCTTGGTCGGCCGTCACGTTCGAGCAGTGCTCGGTGAGGCACTGGTACAGAAACTTGAACGCGTCACGCGGCTGGTGCATGTGGTCGAGCGCGTCAACGAGGTCCTGGCGGGTGACGTCCTCGGCAAAAAGGTCGAGCAGCGAGATCGGCTCGACGCCCGACTGGCGGCACGCCTGCAGGCGCGCGTCGCACACGTCGTAGAGCATCGCGCCGGTCCAGCTGAGCCGCTCGACCAGGTTCTGCTTATCGAGCCTGGCTTCCTGGAAGAACGCGGTGGACTCCTTGAAGAGCGCGTGGCGAAGCTCGATCGGCAGGAGCAGCTTGAGGCCGAAGTCCTCGAGTTGGAGGAACTTGTTGTTGAGAATCGGCCAGACGACCGCGCGCATGCGGTCGGGGGCGCCGGAGATGAGAGTCGGCTC
>JBCAXI010000137.1:0-7260 GCA_038534175.1 Planctomycetota bacterium
GCGATGGCCCCTCCCAAGTTCCTCAAGGACGGCGACAAGGTTGAGATCGAGATCGACGCCCTGGGCACGCTGACCAACCGCGTGCGATTCGAGTAGCGCCCTTTCAGTGTCGGCGAGTCCCTATCGTTCTGGTTCCTAGTGGCCAAGAAACGCAGCCATCCCGAGCAGAACCGCGTAATCGAGAATCGGCGCGCGCGCCACGAGTACGCGATCGCCGAGACGCTCGAGGTCGGGATCCAGCTCGCGGGCACCGAGGTCAAGTCGGTGCGGGCCGGCGAGGTCTCGCTCGGCGAGGGGTTCATCACCGCGACCGAGGCGCCGTGTGCGCTCGATCTGCACCAGGTCAACATCGGCGAGTACGCCCCCGCCGGCCCGCGCCAGCACAAGCTGACTCGCGTGCGACGGCTGCTCGCGCACAAGAAAGAGATCGTCCGCCTCGCCCGCGCGGCCGAGAAAAAAGGCGCCACGATCGTCCCCCTCAAGATGTACTTCAACAACGGTTACGCCAAGCTGCTCATCGGCTTGGGCATGGGCAAGGGCTCGGTCGACAAACGCGACAGCATCCGCGAACGCGAGATGCAGCGCGACATCGACCGCGCGATGTCCAAGAAGATACGTTTCTGACTAGGGGGAGATGGGCAAATCGCAGATGAGCAGATGGCACATTAAGGAACGCCGAGACGCGAGTCCCCACGTTGCCATCTGCCCCTTTGCTATCTGGCTCTTTCCCTAGATCCCCTGGCCAAGTGAGGCCTTGGCGATCCGCAGCCGGGCCCGTGCGGCCGTACGCTCGTCACGGATTCGATCCGCTTCGGCACCCGCATCGGGCGCGTCGGGCGAAGGCTTGAGCGCCTCCGCCTCTCGCAGCGCCTGCTCCGCGTCGGTCACTGTGAGCGAGGACGCCGGCGTGGCCTCTTCGGCGAGGATGGTCAGCTCGTCTCCGGCCATCTCGGCGAACCCGCCCCGAACGAAATAGCTGCGACGCCCGCCCGCGGCCGTGGTATCCGGAAACTCGAGCGTCAACTCACCCACGCCGAGCTTGGCAACGATCGGCGCGCGACCCGGCAGCACGCCGAAGAGCCCGTCCCACGCGGGAATCGAGGCGTAGGTGATCGGCTCGTCGAGCAGCTTCTCACTCGGAGTCACGACCTTGCAGAGGATCGTTTTCGACACGGGCGTCTCCAGTTCGTCGAGGCGACTCTTCGTTCGAGCCGTCGGTGGGCCGCATGGTAGACCGCTCGCGTTACGCTCGCCCCGTGGACGCACGAGCGTGGCGCAGTCTGGCGATCTGGTCGTTCTTGCTGTCGGCGGCGATCGTCGCCCGGCTGGTCGCCGGCCGCGGCACCGACGCCTGGGGCTGGCCTGACGACGCCGACATCCTGGATCTGCGTGTGGCTCGCGTCGCCGCGGGCGTCGTGGTGGGATCGGCGCTTGCCCTGGCGGGCGTCTTGCTCCAGTGTCTCCTCCGCAACCCCCTCGCCTCGCCCGATCTGCTCGGGCTGAGCACCGGCGCCGGCCTGGGCGTCTCACTGGCGATGTTCCTCGCCTATCGAGCGACCGGACGCATCGAGTCCGGCGCCGGGCTTGAGCTGCCCGCGCTCATCGGGGCCTCGCTGGCGCTCGCGGTGGTGTTCGCCATCAGCCACCGCAGGGGCGGGCTCGATCCGGGCACGCTGATTCTCGTGGGGGTCATCGTCGCGATCATTTGCGGCGCCGGCATTCGACTCATCCAGCACCTCCTCCCCGACCAGGGCGTCGCGGCATCTCGATGGCTCATGGGCGCGCTGCGCGACGACCAGCCCGCGCGGCGCATCCTGCTGGCGGGAGGCCTGACGCTCGCCGCCACGATCGCCGGCGCCTGGCTCGGGCCGGCGATGGATGCCGCATCACTGAGCGAGGACGAGGCCCGCAGCCTGGGCGTGCCGCTCGGCGGTTTGCGGGCCGGTCTATTTATCGCGTCGGGCGTGCTCGCGAGCCTGGCGGTCGTGATCGCGGGCCCGATCGGATTCGTGGGGTTGGTCGGACCGCACGCCGCGCGGCTGGTCGGGGGGCCGGCGCATCGAGGGCTCGTCATTGGCGCCGCGATCGCAGGCGCGGCGCTCGTGGTCGGCGCCGACACACTCGTGCGCGTCATCGAGACGCCCACGGGCCGCATTCCGATCGGCGTGATCACCGCGCTGATCGGAGGGCCCTTGTTCATCGCCCTGCTGCTGAATGGACGCCGAGCGTCGGCCTAGCCGAACGTGTCAACCGAGGCGCCCACGGCAAACGACGCCTCGCCACGCCTTTCCATCACTTGCCCGCTCGCGTCATACGCGATCACGCCTGGTTCGGGCTGCCGATCGACGTCATCGCCCGCTGGCGCGTTGGCATCGGAACGGGGCTCGGTGTCGTTGGCCGCGGCGGTCGTGTCAACCGGAGGGCTCGATGACGCGGAGTCCGCGTCCGCGTCTTCGGTCTCTTCGAGTGCGAGCTCCTGACGCGCCGCCGCTTCCATGCGGCTCGCCCTCGCCGCCACGGCCTGATCCGTCGACGAGGGCTCCGCTGGCGCGAGCGCCGCCGCACGAATCTGTGACGCCTTCCGGATCGTCTCCTCCGGCGTGGATCCCTCGGACGTATCGATCTTCACTGAGCCGCCCACGGCGTACCGCTTGCCGTCCGGGCCGGCCTGGTACGTGTAGTAGGGCCCGCCACGGAAGAGCGCGCCCGCCGCGGCGACGTGCGCCTGCTCATGCGTGCGCACCTCCTGGTCTCGCTTGCGGAGTTGGTCGACTTGCTTCTGCTCGTCCTCGGAGAGCTGCTCTCGGCTCGCCGCGCGCGGCGCCTCGCTCTCAGAGACGCCCCGGTTGCTCTGGCGCGACTCGGGCTTCGCGGCGTCGGCACGCGGCATCGCCTGAGTAAACGCCAGCGACAGCGTTGAGCTGGTTGCGGAAACGTCGAAACGCACGCAGGAGCATCGGCGTGATCCGCGCGTCTCTGGCGTGATAGCCGAAAACGGACCGTCCGATAGTTGCTGGGTGCCGTGGTCTGAGCGCCGCGAAAGCCACGCTGGACGCCAACCCTCGTGGCCTTCCTCGCTCCGCTCGTCAGTTCACGCCACCCGGCGCCTACACGTTGAAGTACTTCGCCTCGGGGTGGTGCACGACTATCGCGCTCGTCGATTGCTCCGGATCGATCTGCCAATTCTCGGTGAGGTGGCACCCGATCCGTTGCGGCTCGATGAGACGGAACAGGATCTCCTGGTCGCTCATGTCCGGGCAGGCGGGATAGCCAAAGCTGTACCGCGAGCCGCGGTACTTCTGCGTGAACAGGTTGCGGATCTTGGGGCTGTCGTCGCCGGCGATGCCCAGCTCCTGGCGCACACGCTTGTGCCACAGCTCGGCCAGCGCCTCGGCCGTCTCGACGCCCATGCCGTGCAGGTACAGGTACTCGGTGTAGTCGTCATTGTCGAAGAGCTTCTTGCCGACCTCGCTGACCCTCGTGCCGACGGTCACGCAGTGCAGGGCGATCACGTCCTTCTCGCCCGACTCGACCGAGCGGAAGAAGTCGCTGATGCAATATCGCTTCTTGCCGTCCTGGCGAGGAAACGTGAACCGTTCGATCTCGCGGTCGTGGTCCTCGCTGTCGTAGACGATCAGGTCGTTGCCCGAGGACTGGCACGGGTAGTAGCCGTAGACCACCTTGGGGTGGAGTATGGCTTCATCGCGGCACTGCGCCTTGAGCCGCTCGAAGATCGGCTGGACCGTGTCCTCCATCGACGCCTCGTATTCGGCGTCCGACATCGCGCCCTTCTTGAATTGCCACTGGCCACGGAACAACGCGATCGGGTTGATGAACGGGTAGACGTCGTCGAGCCTGATCGAGTCAATGACGCGGGAGCCCCAGAACGGCGGCGCCGGAACCTCGATATCAGTCGCCACGGCCGAGCGCTCGATCGTCGTCGTCCCGCCCTCGGCGGCCTTGGCCTTGTAGTCCTCATTCGTCGCGGCCCGCTTGGCGCGGCTCTCGGCGATCACACGCTCGGCCTCGCTGCGCTTCTGGAGCCGCGCCTCGATCTCGCTCGCGAGCTTGGTCGTCTCGCCGGCCATGAGCGTGTCCATGATCTTCAGGCCCTCGAACGCGTCTTTGCCGTACAGGCACTGGCCCTCATAGATCGAGCGCAGGTAGCCCTCGGCGTAGTGGCGCGACAACGCGGCGCCGCCCAGGATCACGGGCACGTCGATGCCGAGCTCGTTGAGCTCCTTGAGGTTGTCCTCCATCACGTTCACGGACTTGACGAGCAGGCCGCTGAGCCCGATCGCGTGCGCGTTCGTCTCTTTCCACGCTTGCACGATGCTGCTGATCGGCTGCTTGATGCCGATGTTGTGGACCTTGTAGCCGTTGTTGGTCAGGATGATATCGACGAGGTTCTTGCCGATATCGTGCACGTCGCCCTTGACCGTCGCGAGGACAATGACGCCCTTGCTCTGCCCCTCGACCCGCTCCATGTGCGGCTCGAGGTGCGCCACGGCCTTCTTCATCGTCTCGGCCGACTGAAGCACGAACGGCAGCTGCATCTTGCCCGAACCGAACAGCTCGCCGACGACCTTCATCCCATCCAGCAGGTGCTCATTGATGATGTCCAGCGGCGGGAACTGTTCCATAGCCTCGTCGAGCGACTCGTGCAATCCCTCTTTCTCCCCATCGATGATGTGGGCACGCAACCGTTCTTCAAGCGTCAGGTCGGTCTTCGCCGGCCCCGTCGCGATGGCACCCGCGTCCTTGAATAGCTCGATCAGCGCCTGCAGCGGGTCGTAGTCCTTGGAGTACTCAGACAACCGCGGCCTCCTTTGCCTCGTAGCCCTTGGCCCGGTCGTTGTCGGTCGGCAGGCCCGTGCCCCCGGCCTCAGCGTCGCGCCGGTCGTAGATCAGGTGCAACGCGACTCGCTGGTGATCGCTCTCGATCTTCGCGAGCGGCAGGATCTTGCCCGCGTGCACGATCGCGCTCGACATGCCCGCCTTGACCAGCTCGTCAAGGAACACCGAGTTCAGCACCAGTCGCGCCGCCGGCTTGAGACCAAAGCTCACGTTGCTCAGGCCGCAGGTGATCTGGACCTCGGGGAAGCGCTCGGTGATGCGCCGCGTGCCCTCGATCAATTCGAACGCCGAGCGCCGGTCGTCGTCCATGCCCGTCGATATGGGCAGCACCAGCGGGTCGATGAACAGGTCGGCAACGTCCAGCCCGTGGATCTGCGTGGCCCGCTCGATGGCCCGAGTCGCGATCGCGAGCTTGCGATCGGCCGTGCGCGCCATCGCGGCCTCCTTGTCCTCATCGATTGTGCCGATCACCAACGCGGCGCCGTACTTCTTCGCGAGCGCACAGATCTGGTCGAACTTCTCCTCGCCATCCTCGAAGTTTGCCGAGTTGATGATGCACTTGCCCGGAGCCTTGCGCAGGCCCGCCTCGATCGTGGCGGTCTGCGTCGAGTCGAGCACCAGTGGGGCGTCCACCTGGCGGACGAGACGCTTGACCACCTCGGCCATGTCCGCCGCGTTGTCGCGTCCGGCGTAGTCCACGTTCACGTCGAGCACGTGCGAGCCCTCGCGCACCTGCTCGCGGGCGAGCGTGACGATGCCGTCCCAGTCCTCTTCCTCGAGCAGTCGCTTGAACTTGCGGCTGCCCGAGGCGTTGCACCGCTCGCCGATGATCAGGAACGAGTTGTCCTGGCGGTGCTCGACAGGCTGATAGAGCGACGTGCTCGACGCCCGCATCGGCGCCTTGTCGCGCTGCGTGGGCGCGCGGTCGTTGACCATCTCGGCGATCGCCTTGATGTGCTCGGGCGTGGTGCCGCAGCAGCCGCCGACGAGGCCCACGCCGTTCTGCTCGATGAACTTGTTGAGCGCCTCGGCCATCGGTCCGGCGCGGAGCGGGTACTCCGTCCGCCCCTCGACCAGCATCGGTAGACCGGCGTTGGGCACGACCGAGACCGTTCGCGGCCAGTGCTTGCCCAGCCATTGCACGTGCTCGGCCATCTCCGTCGGGCCGGTCGCGCAGTTCAGACCCAGCGACGCGATGGGGTATCCCTTGAGCGCGTGCGCCGCGGCCTCGATGGACGAACCAACCAGCATCGTCCCCATCTGCTCGATGGTGACCGAGACCATCAGCGGCACCTCGTCCGGCGTGCGCTTCGCCTCGTCGAGCGCCTCAAGCATCGCGTTCACGGCGCACTTCACGTGCAGGAGGTCCTGGCAGGTCTCCAACAAGAGCGCGTCAGCGCCGCCAGCGATCAACCCGCGCGCCTGCTCGCGGTACGCCTCGTGCAGTGCGTCCCAGTCGATCTGCTCGAGCGTGATGAGCTTGGTGCCCGGGCCCATCGAGCCCAGCACGAATCGGGGCTTGTCGCTGGTCGAGTGCTTGTCCGCCGCGGCACGGGCGATCTCGGCGGCCATCTTGTTGAGCTCGAAGCACTCGTCATGCAGGTCGAACTCGCCCAGCGTGTGCCGGGCGCCGCCGAAGCTGTCCGTCTCGACGCAGTCGGCTCCGACTTTCAAATAGTCCTCGTGGATCTCCTGGATCACGTCGGGGCGGGTTTTGACGAGGATGTCGGTGCAGTTCTCGCAGCCGCAGTAGTCCTCTTCCACGGACAGGTCGCGGCTGTAGATGCTCGTGCCCATCGCCCCGTCGAGGACGAGGATCCGCCGGCTGAGATGGTCGAGGAATCGGCTGCGGCTGGTGCTCATGCTCGGGCGCCCTCCTGGCGAGAATGCATCGGCGAAGTAGACACATTGTATCCATTCATGCGGAAGAATGGATGAAATGAGAGGTCCGAATAAAAAACAAACCCGGCGGCCCGGGTTTGGTCTCTCGGTCTCGATCCGGGCGGCGGGGGCCGCTCAACGGCGCTTCTTCACCTTCTTGGCCTTGCTGAAGTAGTCGCCCGAGAACTTCTTCTGGAACTTCTCGACCCGGCCCGCGGCGTCCACGAACGTCTGCTTGCCCGTGAAGAAGGGGTGTGAGCCCGACCAGACCTCCACGTGCAGCTCGGGCACGGTGGCACCGACTTCCATCACGACCTCGCCGTTGTGGAAGACCTTGCAGTTGAAATAGCCGGGGTGGGTGTCGCTCTTCATGGCTGGCCTCGGTTTGGTGTGCGAATCGACTCGAAGGTTAGGGCCTGTCGGGCCCGCAATCCAACGCCCCCTGTGGCGGGGTCATGGCCCGGTCCATCGACGCCAGGTGCCCGCCTGGGGGTTCCCGTCTCCGTCGAAGTCGAGGGCGAT